>JBPYEM010000067.1:0-11385 GCA_051985205.1 Candidatus Limnocylindrales bacterium
CGCGATGATCCTCCAGAAGCTGAAGGCGGACGCCGAGGCGTATCTCGGCGAGAAGGTCACCGAGGCGGTCATCACCGTCCCGGCCTACTTCGATGACACCCAGCGCCAGGCGACGAAGGACGCCGGCCGGATCGCCGGCCTGGAGGTCCGCCGGATCATCAACGAGCCCACGGCGTCGGCGCTCGCCTATGGCCTCGACAAGAAGCACGACGAGAAGATCGCGGTCTACGACCTGGGGGGCGGCACCTTTGACATCTCGATCCTCGAGCTTGGCGAAGGCGTCTTCGAGGTCAAGGCGACCAACGGCGACACCCATCTCGGCGGCGACGACTTCGACCAGCGCGTCATCGAGTGGCTGCTGGCCGAGTTCAAGAAGGACCAGGGGATCGATCTTTCCAAGGATCCGCAGGCGCTCCAGCGCCTGAAGGAGGCCGCGGAGAAGGCGAAGATCGAGCTCAGCTCGACCTCCTCGACCGAGATCAACCTGCCGTACATCACGGCCGATGCGTCGGGCCCGAAGCATCTCGTCGTGACGCTGACCCGGGCCAAGCTCGAGGACCTCGTCCGCGACCTGATCGAGAAGACCCGGAAGCCGGTCGAGGCGGCCCTCAAGGACGCCGGGCTGAAGGCGGGCGACATCGACGAGGTCATCCTCGTCGGCGGTCAGACTCGGATGCCGGCGGTCGTCGAGGCCGTCAAGGCGATGTTCAACGGGAAGGAGCCCCACAAGGGCGTCAACCCGGACGAGGTCGTCGGCATCGGCGCCGCAATCCAGGCCGGTGTCCTCGCGGGCGACGTCAAGGACGTCCTGCTCCTCGACGTGACGCCGCTGTCGCTCGGCATCGAGACGCTCGGTGGCGTGATGACGAAGCTGATCGATCGGAACACGACGATCCCGACGTCGAAGTCGCAGGTCTTCTCGACCGCGTCGGACAACCAGGGCCAGGTCGAGATCCACGTCCTCCAGGGCGAGCGCGAGTTCGCCGCGGACAACAAGACCCTCGGCCGGTTCATCCTCGACGGGATCCCGCCGGCGCCCCGGGGGGTGCCCCAGATCGAGGTGACGTTCGACATCGACGCGAACGGGATCCTCGACGTCAAGGCCAAGGACCGGGCGACCAGCAAGGAGCAGCAGGTCCGGATCACCGCCTCGTCGATGCTGTCGAAGGACGACGTCGACAAGATGGTCCGGGAGGCGTCCGAGCATGCCGACGAGGACCGCAAGCGGCGCGAGGAGGTCGAGACCCGCAACCAGGCGGAACAGCTCACCTACCAGGCCGAGCGGACCCTCAAGGACCTCGGCGACAAGGTGTCGTCCGAGGACAAGGCGACCGTCGAGAACCAGGTGTCCTCGCTGCGCGAGGCGCTGAAGGGCAACGACATCGCGCCGATCACCTCGGGCGCGTCCGCGCTCGCGGAGACGCTCCAGCGGGTCTCGACCGCCGCCTACCAGGCGTCGGCCGCCGATGCCGCGTCGAACGGCTCCGCCGAGGAAGGCGCCTCCGAGGAAGCCGGCGAGCCGGCCGGTGCCCGCGCCGGCGGCGGCGGCTCGTCCGAGTCGACGGATGACACCGTCGAGGGCGAGTTCAAGGAGGTCTAGCGGCGAGGAGTTCCTCGTCCTCGATCGCGCCCGGCCGGGCTCAGCCCGGCCGGGCGCTTCTGATTCAGCGAACGAACAGACCGACGGACGGGACGAGCGCGCCCGCAACGAGGACGAGCCCGTAGCCCGCGAGCAGGAGCAACCCGGCGTACAGGTGAAGCTTGACGTTGACGCCCATCACGGCCATCAGGCCGTACGGGTTGTCGTAGTTCGGCTCCAGGCCGCGCGAGACCTGGAGCGCGAGCGGGATCGAGAGCAGGGCGAGCAGGGCGGGGATCGGCAGGACGCCGAGCGCGACGCCGACGACCAGGATTACGTACGCGCCGGCGGCCGCGACGCGATAGCCGGTGACGACGGTCGACGGGGACAGCCGCACCGGGAGCGTTCGCTTGCCCGCCCGCGCATCGCCGCGCCGGTCCGGGATCTCGTTGACGTACAGGATCAGCGCGACGAGCAACGCGATCGGCAGTGAGGCGATGACCGGCTCCCACGAGAGCGCCCCGCGAGTCTGGACGACGAATGCGCCGAGGAGCATCAGGGGCCCGAAGCCGGCAGCGACCGCCACCTCGCCCAGGCCCCGGTACACGAGCTTCAGGGGCGGCGCCGTGTAACCAACCGACACGATGAAGCCGACGACTCCGATCACCAGGAGTGCCGGCGAACCGCGGAGACCCAGCAGGATCAGACCGATCACCGCGGCGGCGAGGTAGAAGCTCAGCGACAGGCCGGCCATCCGCCGCAGCGACACGAGCCCGTATTGGATGACGCGCGATCCGCCGCTGAACTGCGTCGGGGTGACGTTCGCATCGTCGGCGCCCTGGACCGAATCGAAGACGTCGTTCGCGACGTTCAGACCCAGCTGCACGCAGGCCGCGCCGATCACGGTGAGGATCGCGGTCAGCGGGTCGAACGATCCCTGGCGAGCAGCGATCGCGATCCCCAGCAGCACTGGGACGATCGTGGCGGTCAGGAACGGCAGACGCGTCGTCCGGAGGACCAACCAGCCGAGCGAGAGCCGCGGCTTGATCGGCGTTCCGCGCTCCGCGGACAACGCGTCGAAGTATCGGCGCGACTGACCGACTGACCGCTCGGAGTACTCGAAGAACGGCACCTCGGCCTCGTCCCAGCCCCAGGCGCGCGCGGCGCTGACCGTGATCCGGTCACCATCCGCTGCCGCGCGGCCCCAGACGGTGACGTGCCGCCGCTCGTCGTAGCCGTATCCAGGCTGCGGCCGGATGTGCGAGCCGGTCAGCGACACCTCGGCGTCGACGGGGACCGCCAGGCCCGCCGGCGCCGCAAACGACGCCGTCCCGCGGTCGACATCGACTGCCGTGTCGACAGCCACGCTCATCGGGTAGCCATCCACGTCGACCCAGGTGACGATGACGAATGGGTAGCCGGCGAGCTTCCGCAGGCCGGTCGCCGGATCCAGAGCAGGTGTCCGCTCGTGTTCGGCGGCCTTCCCCTCGTGCCCTGCGAGCGTCTGCTCGCGCCGTTCGCGGGTCATCACGCCGCCTCCGTTCCCGCGACGGCAACCGCCGGCGGGGTCGCCGCGGACCCCTCTGCCCAGTACCACGATCGGCGTGGGGTGATCTCGATGAGCGACCGCTCGAAGAACAGCGGCAGCGCGACCCGGGCCTTGAGGAACAGGACGATCGAGGGCTCCTTGCGCTCCCAGATCGGGAGCAGCCGTTCCCAGCCGCCGTGGGGATCCTCTTCGATCACCCGGGCATCACCCTGGATGGTCGCCCGATCGGTTCGGCCGCCGACGGCGACCGGGTCGGTGATCGACAGGGCGACCTTCGGGTTCCGCTTGATGTGCTCGAGCTTCCGGGAGAACAGGGTCGACGACGTCAGGTAGATCCGCTCGCCGTCGTAGAGGGGAATGAGGGGATAGGTGACCGGTCGGCCGCGATCGTCGATGACCGTCAGCTCGCCGACCAGCGCCGTTTCGAGGAGCGCCTCGACGGCTTGTGGCAGGGTGGCCATGGCGTGGATGCTCCGGTGGCGTGATTGTGCTACTGAACGCTAGCACGTTTCGCCTGGCCCGGCAACGTTGCAGTTTCCCGGGGAGGCGGCGTCGGCGCGCCCGACCATTGCCCCCGTCGGGACGGTTCGGCAAAATGGCGCCCGAGCGATCCGACTCGCGCCACCGTCACCGCCGAGGGACCCGTGCCGGCCCGCTTCCTTCGCGTCGTCACGTTCCAGCCCGACGGCCACGAATCGGCTGTCGACGCCGCCCTCCGGGATCGATGCCTGCCGTCGCTCCTTGCCCGCGATGCCGTCATCGATGCCTGGATCGGCCGCCAGGGGTCGCGGACGGTCCAGGGCCGGGTCCTCGTGTCGACCTGGAGCGAGCTACCCGAGGCACCGCCACCGGACCGCGCCTTCCTCGAGTCGCTCGTCGCGGACACGCCATGGGCGCTGACGATCGACCGCGAGGACACCCTCGAGCTGGCGGTCCATGAACGGTTCGACCGGCCGGAGCCGCCCCGCATCCTGCGGGTCTTCCGCGGCCGGGTCCGTCCCGGCGAGCTCGACGCATACGTGGCCGACTCGCGCGCCGGGATGCTCGCCGACGCGATGGTCAACGACGGCCTCGTCGCGTTCGCCCTCGGGGCGGATCCGCCGGACGCCTTCGTGACGGTGTCCGCCTGGACCGGCTGGTCCGCGATCGAGGACGCGACCGGGGGCAACACCCGGCAGCCGATCGCGACACGCAACTCCGTCCGGCTGACCGGGTTCGAGGTCATCCACTTCGAGGTGCTGCCGGACGCGACCGACCGTCGCGCCGCCGTCCAATCCTGACGGCTCCTGACGGCATCGCGGGGTACCATCTCGATCCCGATGACCGGTCGCCCGATGTCCGACGCTGCCCCGCTCATCCGCGCCCGCGGGCTGACGAAGCGGTTCGGTGCCTTCACGGCGGTCGACGCGATCGACTTCGACGTGGCCGCCGGCGAGTCGTTCGGCTTCCTGGGTCCGAATGGCGCCGGCAAGACCTCGACGATGCGGATGATCGGCTGCGTGTCGCCCGTCTCCGAAGGAGAGCTGAGCGTCCTCGGTCGTGACCCGAACCGGGATGGCCCGCGGATCCGTGCCCGGATCGGCGTGGTCCCGCAGCAGGACACGCTCGACACGGAGCTGTCCGTCCGCGAGAACCTCCTGATCTACGGCCGGTACTTCGGCCTCAGCCGCTCCGAGTGCGCCCGGCGCGCCGACGAGCTGCTCGAGTTCGCCCAGCTCACCGAACGGGCCAACGACGCGGTTGAGCCGCTCTCGGGCGGGATGAAGCGCCGGCTGACGATCGCCCGGGCCTTGATCAACGAGCCGGACCTGCTCCTGCTCGACGAGCCCACGACCGGCCTCGATCCGCAGGCGCGGCACCTCCTGTGGGACAGGCTGTATCGCCTCAAGCAGCGTGGCGTGACCCTCGTCCTGACGACGCACTACATGGACGAGGCCGAGCAGCTCTGCGACCGGCTCGTCGTCATGGACAAGGCGAAGATCGTGGCCGAGGGCTCGCCGCGCGAGCTGATCGAGCATTACTCGACCCGGGAGGTGACGGAGCTGCGCTTCCCGGCCGGCGTTCAGGAGTCGCTCAACGGTCAGCTCGAAGGCCTCGCCGAGCGGGTGGAGCTGCTGCCTGACCGGGTCCTGCTCTACGCCGACGATGGCGAGGCGGCCGTCGCCGCCGCTCACGAGCGCGGGCTCCGTCCCGAGACGGTCCTCGTCCGCCGGTCGAGCCTCGAGGACGTCTTCCTCCGGCTGACGGGCCGGTCGCTGATCGAGTAGTCCGATGGCCTTGATGACGCGCGTCGTCGAGATGCGCGCGCTCGAGTACCGCCGGACGTTCCGGGCGTCGCTGTTCTCCTCGTTCCTGAACCCCGTCCTGTTCCTCGTCGCGATGGGCGTCGGTCTCGGCACGTACGTGGACAAGTCAGGTGCCGGCAGCCAGGCGCTGGGCGGATTGAGCTACCTGCAGTTCCTGGCGCCGGGTCTCCTGGCCGCAACAGCGATGCAGGCTGCCGCGTTCGAGTCGACCTTCCCGATCATGGCCGGCCTGAACTGGGGGAAAGTGTTCCACGCGATGTACGCGACCCCGATCGGGCCGAGCGACATCGTGGTCGGGAACCTCGCGTGGATCACGATGCGGCTCACGGCGATCGCGGCGATCTTCGTGGTCGTGATGACCCTGTTCGGCGCTGCGGCATCGGCGCTGATCGTCCTCGCCATCCCGGCGGCGGTCCTGACCGGGATGGCGTTCGCGACGCCGATCGTGGCCTTCTCGGCGACCCAACGGACGCCCGACAAGTTCAACGCGATCTTTCGCTTCGGGATCACGCCGCTCTTCCTGTTCTCGGGAACGTTCTTCCCGATCTCGAACCTGCCCGCCGCGATCCAGCCGATCGCCTGGCTGTCACCGCTCTGGCACGGCGTCGAGCTCACACGGGGCCTGGCCCTCGGCACGATCGGGGCGGATCCCGTGAAGGCACTGATCCACGTTGCGGTCCTGGTGGCGATCGCCATCGCCGGGACGCTCTGGGCGTTCCGGACGCTCGAGGTGCGGCTGGTGCGCGGATGAGCGCGGCGCCGCTGCCGCTCACGGGCCTGTTCGCGCTCGGCAGCCGCCGCTCGTGGCACCTCGTGGAGCGGAACATCTACCTCTATCGCCGCACCTGGATCGTCCTGTTCTCCGGCTTCTTCGAGCCGCTGTTCTACCTCGGCTCGATCGGGTTCGGGCTCGGCGCGCTCGTCGGAACCGTGAACGGCCCGGGCGGCCAGCCGATCCCCTATCAGCTCTTCGTCGCGCCGGCGCTCCTGGGGAGCGCGGCGATGAACGGAGCGATCGCCGAAGGAACGTTCAACTTCTTCTTCAAGCTCCGCTACAACAAGACGTTCGACGCGATCCTCTCGACGCCCCTTTCGGCGGGTGACATCGCCGTCGGTGAGCTCGTCTGGGCCCTGATCCGCGGTGGGATCTACGCCGTCGCGTTCCTGTGCGTGCTCGCGCTGCTGGGCCTCGCGGTCACGCCCCTCGTGATCCTCACCGTGCCCGCAGCGCTCCTGATCGGGTTCGCGTTCGGCGGTGTCGCGATGGCGGCGACCTCGTTCATGCGGACGTGGCAGGACTTCGACCTGATCCAGCTCGTGATCCTGCCCCTGTTCCTCTTCTCGGGGACGTTCTACCCGCTCGACACGTATCCGGAGGCCGTCCGCGCGATCGTCCAGCTCACGCCCCTCTATCAGGGCGTCGACCTCCTGCGGGCGCTCGCGGTCGGCCACCTCGATCCGTCGCTGATCGTCCACGTCCTGTACCTGGCGACCATGGGGATCCTCGGGTTGGCCGTCGTCGCCCGTCGCCTCGACAAGCTGCTGCTCAAGTAGGCCGGTGACCGGGGCCGTGGACGCCGGACGCCGAGCGGCCGACCTCGCCGCGCTGACCGCCGAGGTCGTCGAGTGCCGGCGCTGCCCGCGGCTCGTCGCCTGGCGCGAGCTCGTCGCGGTCGAGAAGGTCGCCCGGTTCCGCGACGAGATCTACTGGGGCCGGCCGGTCCCCGGCTTCGGCGATCCCGGTGCGCGCCTGCTCATCGTCGGGCTCGCGCCGGCCGCCCACGGTGGCAACCGGACCGGCCGGGTCTTCACCGGCGACGCCTCGGGCGATTTCCTCTTCTCGGCGATGCACGCCGTCGGGCTGGCGAACCAGCCGACGTCCCGTCGAGCCGACGACGGGCTTCGCCTGATCGACGCATACGTCGCCGCGCCGGTCCGGTGTGCCCCGCCGGCGAACAAGCCGCTCCCCGTGGAGCGAGCGAGCTGCCAGCCGTACCTCGTGCGCGAGCTGTCGCTGCTCGCCGACGTCCGGGTGCTGGTGGCGCTCGGCGCGTACGCCTGGGAGTCGTCGTTCCGGGTGATCGGCGCATCGACCGGGGAGGATGCCCGGCCACGGCCCGTCTTCGGCCACGGCGCGGTGGCACGCGCCGGCGGGTACGCCGTGGTCGGCTCGTACCACCCGAGCCAGCAGAACACCTTCACGGGCAAGCTGACCCAAACGATGCTCCGCGACGTCTTCGCGACGGCTCAGCGACTCGCCGACCAGGCCTCGACGTAGCGGTCGAGCCGGTCGAACTCGACACCCACGAGCGACCGCGCCGTCTCGATGAATCGCTCGAGCATCGCCATCCGGCTGCCGCGGCCGATGCACTCCGGGTGCATCGTGATCGTCAGCAGCCCGCCGGTCGCGTGCTCGTGCGCGTACCGGAGCTCGTCCGTCCAGACTTCCAGCACGCGCGACGGCGCGGCGAGACCGTCGCGGCCGCGCTCCGGCGCGGGCTCGAACTGGGGCCAGTCGTCCAGCCCCCAGTAGACGGGAACCTCCACGAGCCGGCCTTCGTGTCCGAAGGTCGTCCCGTCGGCCGTCGAGTGCCGGTCGCCGCGGCGGACGCGATAGAGGCGGTAGTCGTCGGCCATCAGGGACGAGTCGTAGACGAATCCCGCAGCCGTCACCGCGTCGAGCGAGCGCTCACCCAGCGACCAGTACGGCGCGCGCCAGCCCGCCGGTCGCGATCCCGTTCGCACCTCGACCGCAACCGCACAGCGCTCGACGAGCGCGCGCTCCTCGTCCGCCGGTAGCTCCGCGAAGTCCTCGTGGTACCAGCCGTGGCAGGCCAGCTCGTGACCGCCGGCGAGGATCGCGTCGATCGTCTCGGGGAACGTCTCCATCGTGTGGCCGGGCACGAACCACGTCGCCGGGATCCGGTGCCGGGCGAGGACCTCGAGGATCCGCGGCCCGCCCACCCGCGGCCCGAACTCGCCGTGCGACAGCTTCACCGGCGGGTCGCCACGGCGGACGCTGTCGGAGATCGCGTCGTGGTCGAACGTGAGGGCGACGGTCAATCGAGCCATGGGCCGATCCTAGGCGGACGGCGATCGGCGCGTGCGCCGGCGAACGCGCCGCCCCCGGGTCGGCGTGGCCTCCCGGTAGACTTCCGCCGCAGCATGGCCACCGAGCTCGACTACTACACGATCCTCGGCGTCGAGCGGACCGCCACCGACGCCGACATCAAGAAGGCATTCCGCCGCCTCGCCCAGCAATGGCACCCGGACGTCAACACGGAGCCAGGTGCCGCCGAGCGGTTCAAGCAGATCAACGAGGCGTACCAGGTCCTGTCCGACCCGGGGCGCCGGCAGACCTACGACATGTTCGGCCGGGCAGGCCTCGGCGGCGAGGGCGGCCTCGGCTTCGATCCCTCCGCGTTCGGGTCGTTCAGCGACATCTTCGAGGCGTTCTTCGGCGGAGCGACGGCCGGTGGGGCTCGGCGCGGTCACCCGGCGGCCGGCGCCGACCTCCGCTACGACCTCCGGATCACGTTCGAGGAGGCCGTCAAGGGCACGGAGAAGGAGATCGAGTTCCCGGTCTACGGTCGCTGCGACACGTGCGGCGGCAGCGGAGCCGCGCCGGGCACGGAGCCCGAGACCTGTGCCAACTGCGGCGGTCGCGGCGAGATCCGGACGACACGCCGGACGATGCTTGGCCAGATGGTGAACGTCTCCGCCTGCCCGGTCTGCCAGGGCGAGGGCAAGCTCGTGAAGGAGCCGTGCCCCACCTGTCATGGCGAGGGCCGCACGGAGCGGACGCGCACGCTCCGGGTCACGATCCCCGCGGGTATCGACGAGGGCCATCAGATCCGCCTGTCGAACGAGGGCGAAGTGGGCCGACGGGGCGGTCCGACCGGCTCGCTCTACGTCGCCGTGCACGTGGCGCCGCATCCGACGTTGCGCCGCGAGGGCACGGAGCTCATCTATGAGGCGGACGTGTCGATCGCCCAGGCGTCGCTGGGGACGACCATCGCCGTCCCGACCGTCGACGGGGACGAGGACGTCGACGTCAAACCGGGCACCCAGCCCGGGACGGAGATCCGGCTCCGTGGGCGGGGCGTCCCGCACCTCCGCCGAACCGGCTCGAAGGGCGATCTCCACGTCTTCGTGAACGTCGTCGTCCCGGAGCGGCTGTCGAAACGGCAGCGGGAGATCCTCGCGGAGTTCGCTGCGGAGAGTGGCGAGGCGGTCGCAGAGCCGCATCCCGGGCTGCTCGGGAAGGTCCGCGACGCCCTCGGCTGAAGGCCGCACTCGCGCCGTGAACGGGGAGCCGGCAGGCGCTCTCCGAGGGCCGGGAGGCTCGGCGAGTGCTCGGCCGGACGATGCCTGGCTCGAGCTCTCGGTGGACGCCGACGTCGAGGCGGTGGAGGCCGTCTCCGAGATCCTCGGTCGCGTCGCGAGCGGCGGTGTCAGCGTCGAGCCCGCGTTCGAGCTCGTCGACGAAGGCCTCGGCGCGCGTCTCGACCCGCGACGGCCGTCGATCGTCCGGGCCTACCTGCCCGCCCGTGATCCCGCGGCGGCCGAGGAGGCGGTTGCCGAGGTGGGCGTGGCCCTCGGCCACCTCCAGGCCTTCGGCCTCCGGCCGATCGGTGAGCTGACGACGAGGCGCGTCCACGAGGCCGACTGGGCGTCGGCCTGGAAGGCGCATTTCCCCGTGCTCCGCGTGGGCCGACGGATCGTGGTCCGGCCGACCTGGCGCCGTCATCGCGCGCGGCCGGACGACGTCGTCCTGGCGCTGGACCCCGGGATGGCGTTCGGGACGGGTCTCCATCCCACGACGCGTCTCTGCCTCGGCGCGCTTGACGAGCGATCGACGGACGGCGGCGTCGGCGGCCGCGTCCTCGACGTCGGTTGCGGGTCCGGGATCCTGTCGATCGCTGCGGCGAAGCTCGGCGCGCGGTCCGTCCTGGGGGTCGACACGGACCCGATCGCCGTCGAGGCGACGATCGCGAACGCCCGTCGCAACCGCCTCGCGCGGACCGTGCGCGCCCGCCAGGGCAGCATCCCGACCGGCGAGGAGCCGTTCGACCTGGTGCTCGCCAACCTGATCGCGTCGCTGCTCGTGACCCTGGCCGGAGGGCTTCGGGACGAGCTCCGGGCGGGCGGCCGCCTGCTCGCGTCCGGGATCTTCGTCGACCGCGAGGCGGACGTGCGGGCAGCGTTCGACGACGTCGGTTTCGAGGTCATTCGTCGCACGGTCGAGGGTGACTGGGTCGCCCTCGAGGCAGTCCGCCGCTGATCCGGGAGGCCGACCCTACAATCGCCGGGCCATGCCCGCCTGGTTCCCGCTCCTGCTCGCGGTCCACATCGTCCTGGCAATCAGCCTCTTCCTGCCATCGATCCTCCTGCCGTTCGCGCTCCGCACCCGGCGGGCGGCCCTGGACAGCGGCCATCCCTTCGTTCGATTCCTGCTGTGGATGCAGGCCCACGGGACGCTCCTGGTCGGGGGCGGACTCGCCCTGACGGGTGCGGTGCTGATCGCGGTCCTTGGCTCGTCGCTCCTCGGCCAGCCGTGGCTGCTCGTTGCGCTCGCGGTGTACGCCGCGAACCTTGTCCTCGCGTTCTTCGTCCAGCGCCCGAACCTCCGACGCCTCGTCGGAATCCGGGCCGCCGCGGACGACGGGTTGTGGCTGGCGCGGGCCCGTCGTCAGCGGTACGTCAGCTATGCGATGGCGGCGCTGACGGGAACGATCGGGTTCCTGATGAGCACGAAGCCACAGCTGTGGTGAGGCCGGCCACGACCGTGCCCGCCGCGGCGGTGCCGGCCACGGCGGAAACAACGCCGGTCGAGGGGCCCATTCGGCAGTGGCTCCCGAGATCGAACCCGCGGCCGATCCGGACGGCGGCGATCACGAACCTCGGCTGCAAGGTCAACCAGTCCGAGATGGAGGGCGCGGCGAGGCGCC
>JBPYEM010000068.1:0-8867 GCA_051985205.1 Candidatus Limnocylindrales bacterium
GGTCGGGTTCCGGCGCCGCGGCGTCGCGACGGCGCTCCTCGACGGCGCCGTCGACCTCGCGAGGCGGTCCGGAGCGCCGGGCGTCGAGGGCTACCCGATCGACGCCGACGGCGGTCGCGTGGATGTCGGCTTCGGCTATGTCGGGCTCACGTCGATGTTCGAGGCGGCCGGCTTCCGGCGGGTCCTCGAGACGGCCGCGCGGAGTGACCGGCGGCCGCGCTGGCTGATGCGCCTCGACTTCGACCGCGACGCTGACCGGTGACGGCGGCGGAAGGCTCGGGCGCGGCCGTCCGGGGTGAACCGGCCGCGGTCCGGGCGGACGTCGCCCGCGTCGCCCGGCTCCTCCGGGCACGGCGGCTCGCGGTGGGCACGTCAGGCAACGTCGGCGCGCGGCTCGCCGACGGCCGAATCGCGATCACGCCGTCGACGATGGACTACGACGACCTGACGCCGGACGACGTCGTGATCGTCGGACCGGACGGATCGACCTTTGAGGGTTCTCGCCAGCCCAGCTCGGAGGTCCGCCTCCAGCTCGCGATCTTCGCCGCCCGGCCGGACGTGGCGGCGATCGTCCATACCCACTCGCCGTACGCCACCGCGTTCGCCGCGGCGCGTCGGGAGATCCCCGCGGTCCACTACGTGCTTGCGCCGCTGGTGACCTCGGGGCGCGACACGATCCGGGTGGCCGACTACGCGACGTTCGGCACGCCCGAGCTGGCAGCCAATGCCGTCGGGGCGCTCGGCGCGGACAACGCCGTCCTCCTGGCGAGCCACGGCGCGATTGCCGTCGGGTCGACTCTCGGTGTCGCGCTGGAGCGCGCAGAGCGAGTCGAGGAGCTGGCGATGCTCGCCTGGCGGGCGGCGGCCATCGGCGCCGCGGTGCTCCTCGACGCTGCGGAGCTCGATCGCGTCCGCGACCAGATGGCGCGCTTTCCACGCCAGGTTCGAGTCGACGACTGAATGGTTGTCGGCGATCGGGCCGATCAGGTGATCCAACGACCGACATGCGGCGAATCCGTTTCGAATGAGCGCCGATCCGACCGCCGTCGTCGCGATCGCGGGCCTGATCCTCGTCAAGGAGGTCGGGGTGCCGATCCCGGTCCCCGGCGATCTCGTCGTGCTCGGTGCGGGTGTGGCCGCGTCGCAGGGGCAGCTCGACCCGGGGCTCGCGCTCGCGGCGCTCGTGGTCGCCAGCGTCGTCGGCGGCATCGTCCAGTTCGGACTCCTGCGGTCGGTCGCACGGCCCGCAGCGCTCCGCGTCCTGTCGCGGCTCGGGTTGTCCGAGCGGATCGACGTCCAGGCGGGTCGGTTCCGGCGCGCCGGTCCGGGCGGCGTCGCCGCCGCCCGCATGACACCCGGCGTGCGCATCGTCGCGATCGCGGCGAGCGCGCTGGCCGGCATTCGGGCCGCACCTTTCGTCATCGGTCTGACCGTCGGCAACGCGATCTTCATCGCGGGCCATTTCGGTCTCGGCTACGTCCTGGGTGAGCCCGTCGTCCGCCTCGTCGGCGCGGCGCTCGGTCCGATCGCGATCCGCGGGGTCGCTCTCGCGCTCATCGGCCTCGTCGGCTGGGCCGTGATCCGACGGCGGCGCGCGGCAGCGCCCGGAACCGACCTCACGACGGTCGCCGCGTGGGCGGACGCCTGCTGTCCGGCCTGTCTCGCGCTGGGAGGCGCCGCCGCGGCTGCCGGACGCTAGCCTATGGCGGTGGAACCGACGGACCGCCTGGACGCCTTCCTCGAAAGGCTCGATCGGATGAGCCTCGCCGACCTCGGCGTCCTCGCCCTGCCCGATCCCGATCCGGACGAACGACGGGCGCTCGTCGAGCGGGTCGATCGGGCCGCCGCGGCCGCGTCGCCGCCGCGGACCGCGGCGGTCGCGGCCGCTCGCTCCACCGTCCGCGGGGCGCTCCTCCGGCGGTTCTCGGGGGCAGGGCTCCAACCGACCTTTGCGGGCTTGAACTGGACCTCGCACCAGCGAGTCGTCGATCGGGCGCGGCTGATTGCCGCTGCCGAGGATGCGGCGGTCGCGGCGCTCCTCGAAGATGTCCTCGATTCCGAGGACGCAGCCGCGCTCCGGGAGCCGTTCGAGATCGCGGCGTCCATGCCGGGCACGGCGACGACGGGCGTACCGGATCTCGGCGGAGCACGGGCGCCTGCGGCGATCGCGGTCGGCACGATCGCGATGGGCGCCGGGACGCTCGGCGCGATCGTCGCTGCTGCGGCCTCGATCCGCCGGAGGCTGCGAGCCCGAGGCGGATCGGACGGCTGATCGCTGGCCGAGGCACGAACGCCACGAACGCGGCGTCCGCGCCGCGGGATCATGGCCCGCCGACGCCGAAGATTCCGCGCCGCGCGACGGTCGACCAGGGTGCCAGCTCGAGCTCGCCCACGCCCGCAATCCCGCGCAGCCGAACCGGATGGTCCGGTGGGAGTGGCAGCTCGACCGTTCGGCCCGTGGCGGCGGCGACATACGCCGCGAGCGTCGCCTCGAGGGCGTGGACGCCGTCGACGCCCGTGGCACCGGCCATGCGCCCGTCGGCCAGAGCCGACAACACCTCGCGGAACGTCTCGGCGAGACGGACGTTGATCGTGCCGGGAGGATCGGTGACGGCCGGGGTGCGGTCGTACGCGCGATCGCGACGAACGAGACGGACCGCCGCGAGAGGGGCGAACGGGCCCGTCCCCCCGCCGGCATACGCGATGTCGACGCGGCCATCCGGCCCGGAGACCGACAAGCCTCCGGGTCCGAGGCCCCAGCCCACGTTGACCACGGCGACGGAACGATCCGTCTCGAACCGGCAGAGCGCGATGTCCTCGACCGGCGCGTGATCGCCGCGGACGAGGAGCTCCGCGGACACGCGCCGGAACGGCGAGCCGAGCAGCGACTCGGCGACATAGACGAGATGAAGCATGTCCATCAGGACGCCGCCGCCGGCAACGCCTGGGTCGTGGCGCCAGCCGGGTCGCCACGCGCCGCTGCCCGGCCGGTCCTCGACGCCGAGCGCGTTGACGACCGCGACCTCCGGCACGCCGATCGAACCCTCCGCGATCGCCTCGCGCGCGGCGACCACCTCGGGAAGGTGGAGGTAGTTGTGGATCATCGCGATCGGGACGCCGGCCGACGCCGCGAGCTCGACCACCTCCGCGGCCTCCGCCGGCGCGAGGGCAATCGGCTTTTCGCACAGGATCGCCCGCCCAGCCGTGACAGCCCGCCGCGCGAGCGCCATCCGCACGTTGGGCGGTGTCGCGACGTCGACGACGTCGACGTCCGCCTCGTCGATCAGAGCCTCGGGATCGGCGAAGACCGCGGTCGCCGGAAGCGCGAGGCCGGCGGCCACGGCGGTCCGCCGCTCCACGGACGGGTCCGCGACGGCCACGATCGTCGCAACGTCGGCGATCGCGGCGAACGCCGGGAGATGATGGTTCGTCCCGACGTTACCGAGCCCGACGAGTCCGACCCGCAGCGGCGTCGCGCCCGGCCGCCACCGGTCCGGCGCGCGTCGATTCATCGCCGGCAGCTCCGCGGCGCCCATCGCCGGCGGGGCCGCATCACGCCGATGCGCCGTACCGGTCGCTGACGAGCCGGACCATCGCGGCGACGTCATCGCCCATCACGCCGTCGACACCGAGATCGAGACTCACCCGGATCCCGTCCTCCTCCGTCGTCGGCCACGCCCACACCCCGATGGCATCATCATGCAGCCCGGCGATCAGCTCCGGCGACAGGAACCGCCAGTGGTTCTGAATGATCGGCGCACCGAGCGCGGTCGCCTGGCGGACCGCCTCGGCGGGATCCGCGGGCACGTCGTCGGGGAGCCGCTCCGGAGCGAGGAGGAGCTCCGGCGCCTTCGCCTTCGCCGCCGCGAGCGCGGCATGGTCGTAGCTCGACATGAACGCCCACTCGAGCGCGCGCTTCTCGACGAACAGGTCGACGAGCGCCTCTGCCACGCGCAGGTAATGCGCTGGCGTCTCGCCCTTCACCTCGAAGCACATCAGGATGCCCGCGTCGCGGGCGAGGTCGAGCGTCTCCGCGGTGGTCGGGATCCGGACGCCCGCAAATGACGGATCGAACGGTGTTCCGGCGTCGAGCCGTCGCAGCTCGTCGAGCGTCAGGTCCTCGACCCGGCCGCGGGCGGTCGTCGTCCGGTCGAGCGTCCAGTCGTGGATCATGACGAGCTCGCCGTCGCGGCTCATGTTGACGTCGCACTCGATCATCTCGACGCCGAGCTCGATCGCTCGCCGATAGGCCTCCAGCGTGTTCTCCGGCACCTCGATCGAGTGGCCGCGGTGAGCGATGATCAGCGGCCGGTCGCGGCCGATCCACGGGTTCGTCGTCATCCTCGAGCTGCTCCTTCAGGCTTCGCGAGATCCGGAGTGGTTCATGCCAGGGCCAGTGCTCCGTGAACGAAGGCCGTCCACCGGTCGCGCTGGGCCGCGCGTTCCGGTTCGGCAAGCGCCGGGTCGACGCATCGTTCCGTCGCCGGGATGCTGGGCGCCTCGTCCGGTGACAGGCGACCCGCGCCGATCGCGGCCAGCATCGCCGTGCCGAGTGCGGTCGACTCCGTGTCGCCGGCGACCTCGACCGGGCGCCCGGCAAGGTCGGCGAGTCGCTGGACGAGGAGCCGGCTCCTGGTGAGTCCGCCATCCACGCGAAGCGGTCGGGCGGCGGAGGTCAGGGCCGGCGCCATCGCCTCGACGACGTCGACCGTCCGCTGGGCGATGGCATCGATCGCGGCTCGGGCGACGTGGGCCCGCGTCGTCGTCGCGGACATGCCGGCCATGACGACGCGCGCGTCCGGCCGCCACCACGGAGCGCCGACTCCGGCGAGGGCCGGCAGGATCCGGAGACCGCCGTCGTCGTCGACGGCGGCCGCGAGCCCGTCGAGATCGTCCGTCGGGTCGAGCAGGCCGAGACCGTCACGCAGCCAGTCAAGCAGCGCGCCGGCGCTGAAGACGCCGCCGTCGAGCGCGTAGGTCGGCCGCCCATCGGCGCTCGTCCACGCAACGGTCGCGAGGATCCCGGAAGGCGCCGCGGGGATCTGCGACCCGGCGTTCGCGAGGACGAAGACGCCGGTGCCGAACGTCGCCTTGACCGTGCCGGCGGCGTGGCCGCCCTGGCCGGCCAGGGCGGCCTGCTGGTCGCAGACCATCGCCCGCAGCGGCAGCGCGCCGCCCCAGGTTGGATGGCCGACCGTGCCGAGCTCGCCGACCGTCGGTCCGACGGTGGGGAGGATGCCCGTCGGAACGCCCCAGATGGCAGCGAGGTCGTCATCCCAGCCGAGCTCGGCGAGCGAGAAGAGCTGCGTCCGGGACGCCGTCGACGGATCCGTCCGAGCCTCGGACGCGAGCCGGGCGGTCAACCACGCGTCGACCGTGCCGACCGCGAGCTGGTCGAGGCGTGCGGCGACGCCGACCGCAGGCACATGCTCGATCAGCCAACGGATCTTCGACGCGGAGAAGTACGGATCGAGCGGGAGCCCGGTCCGGCGCTGGATCTCCGGTCCGTGCCCGCCCAGCGCGACCCGGTCGACGATCGGCTGGCTCCGGCGGCAGGACCAGAGGACCGCGGGGCTGAGTGGCCGGCCCGTCGCCCGGTCCCAGGCGACGACCGTCTCGCCCTGGTTCGCGATCCCGGCAGCTTCGATCCGATCGACGCCACCGACGGCGCTCAGGACCTCCGCAACGGTCTCGACGACCGCGTCGAGGATCGCGTCGGCGTCCTGCTCCGCCCAGCCGGGCTGCGGATGGGCGGTCGTCAACCGTCGGCTCGCCGTCGCGACGGGCCGCCAGGTCCGGTCGTAGACGATCGCGCGCGCCGAGCTCGTTCCCTCGTCGATCGCGAGCACGAGATCGCGCGTCACGTGGTGGGCTCGCCGGCGAGCATCTGGTCCAGGTTCGCCACGAGCGTCGCGACCTGCTTGCGGAAGGTGTCGCGGAGGAGCGGCGTCCCGAACGTCGCGAGTCGCCCCGAGGTGGTCAGGTCGAGGGCGTAGCGGACGTCGGTCGCCGACCCGGCGTCCTCGAGCGAGATCGGGATCGACGCCCGGAAGCCACCGGCCAGGCCACGCGGCCGGCCTTCCAGCTCGAGTCGGAGCGAGTCCGGACGAGCGACGTCCGCGAGACGGGCCGTGACGTCCGCCCGCAGCGTGAGGAACGGCAAGCGGGTTGCGAGGACACCGCGATATTCGCCCGGTGCGATCGCCTCGAGCGTCTCGCAGCCGGGTAACGCCGCTCGGAGCCGGTCGGCGTCGTCGAAGACCGGCCAGATCCGCTCGCGCGGCGCGGCCACCCGGACGCGCTCGTCGGCGATCACGGTCATCGGCCGTCTCCGATCGTCATGCCGGCGTCCTCGCCCGCATCGTCCCGACGATCGTTGCCGCGATCGCCCGACCCGCCGCGAGCGACGCCACGTGGTCGACGTCCGGCCGAACGCACGAGCCGGCCGCCCACGCGCCGGCGATCGGCAGTGCGCCACGGTCGTCGACGGGCGCCGGCACGCCCGGCCGGTCGTCACCGATCCCGAGCCCGCGAAGGAGGAACGTCGCCGCCGACAGCCGATCGGCGAGGACCAGACCGTCCGCTTCGAGCCACGCGCCGTCGACGGCGACGCCGCTCAGGCGCGGCTGCCCGCGCACGGCGAGGCTCGCCCGCACGATCGGACGGCTCGGGTCGCGGCCAGGAAGCGGGATGACCGCGGCGCCGGCGGCGGTGAGCCGCCCGGCGGTCGCGACGGCGAGCCGGCCCGACCCGACGACGACGAGCCGGTGCCCGGGCAGCCAGCCGCGAGCGAGGGCGTCGAGGGCGAAGTCCGCCGTCATCACGCCACTTGGCCGAGGCCCGGCGATCGGGTCGTGCTCGCGGGGCGTCACGTAGCCACCGGTCGCGAGCAGGATCGCGTCCGCCTCGAGCGACCGGCTGCCGCCGCGTCCGAGCAGCTCCACGGACCAGCCGCGTACCGACGCCGAAAGGCCGACGACCGTCGTCCCGGCGAGCCAGCGGAGCCGTCCACCTCGGACGAGATCGGCAAGGGCTGTGACGGCCGCCCGTTCGTCATCGGTCCAGCCCGTCGTCGACATCGCCGCGAGAGCACCGCCGGGTCGTTGCCCCCGGTCGACGACCGCGACGTCAAGACCGGCCTCGACCAGAGCGATCGCCGAGCCGATCCCGGCCAGGCCGCCACCGACGATCACGACGTCCTGGCGTGACGGATCGTCGCGTTCCTCGTACGGGTCGTCCCCGGCATCTCCCCGAGCGCCGGTCGCGACCACGCCCGATGCGACGGCGACCGCACCGTCGTCCACGTCCTCGCGCATCAGGGCCGGCGCGACGAGCCACGAGCCCATCGGGCCCTTCTCGACGGAGGTCACGGGGACCTCCACCGCAGCCTCAATCGTCGCGATGACATCGGCAAGACAGCGGTTGCCCTGGCAGTCGCCAAACCCGGCCCCACATCGACGCTTCAGCGCGTCCGTGGTCGTGAGCTGGGCGGGTCCGGCGAGCGCCGCCGCGACCTCGGCATCGCCGATGGACCGGCAGACGCACACGATCGTCGTCGCGTCGCGGGTCAGATCCTGGCCGCTCGTCGTCACCGGGCGCCGCGCGGGCGGCAGCGTCCAGCCCCGGGTCGTCGCCGCGATCTCCACCGCCGCCTCGGCGATCCCCGGTGACGCGCTGATCCCGGTCGAGCGGATCCCGGCGACGATCGTGAGGCGGTCACCGGCCGTCGACGGGCGGATGATGTAGTCGCCGGTGCTCGAGACCGCCCGGACCCCGGCAAAGCATCGGATCGGCGCCATCTCGTCGACCGCGGGGACGAGCGTCCGGCACGACGACAGGATCCGTTCCCGTCCCCCGGTCGTCGTCGACCGGTCGGACTTGTCGTCGCCGTCGTCCGCGGTCGGACCCAGGAGGACGCCACCGAACACGATCGGCGTCACGAGCATGCCCTTGCCGAGCGGGCCCGGGATCGGCAGGACGATCCGATCGACCCCGGCCGTGTGCTCGCTGACGAGGAACTCGCCTTTTCGCGGCGTGAGCGTGAAGCTCGCATCGCCGGCAAGAGCGGCGACCTCGTCACTGCGGATCCCCGCCGCGAGGAATGCCTGCCGCGCCCGGATTCGTTCGCCGCCGGCGAGCCCCAATGCGACGTCGTCGGGACCGACGTCGAGCGCGACCACGCTCGACTGCGTGCGCAGGCGAGCTCCGAGGCGAGCGGCGGCATCGGCGTAGGCCCGCGTCAGCCAGAACGGGTCCACGATCCCTTCGTCGGGAACGTACAGCGCGGCCATTGCCCGCTCGGTGACGTACGGTGCGGCCTCGCGAAGCCAGCCGTCGTCGACGACCTCGGTCGCGACCCCGTGGTCGGCGGCGAGCGCGGCAATCTCCCCCAACCGGGCGGCGTCGTCCCGAGACTGCGCGAGCATCACGGCACCGCATTGGAGGGAGGGCACGCCGAGCGCCTCGAGCAGTCCCGGCCACAGCGATGCGGACCGCCGGAGGAGTCTCGCCTCGGTCGTTCCCGGCTTGGCATCGAACCCGGTGTGGAGGATCGCGCTGTTCGCCTTGCTCGTGCCCTCGCCGACGTCGGGCTCGGCCTCGAGCAGCAGCGAATCGATGCCTCGGACGGCGAGCTCGAGGAGGATCGCGCAGCCGACGACGCCACCCCCGATCACGACGGCCTCGACCGATTCCGTCGCCCCTCGCCGCACCTCCATCCGCCCGACCGTAAGTGGTCAGACGTATGATGTCAAGGTGAGGGATGCGCGCTTTCCGACGCTCGCGTTCAGCACGCTCGCCTGTCCGGAATGGGATGCTGCGACGGTCGTCGCGCGAGCCGCCGGTGCGGGCTATGACGGGATCGAGTG
>JBPYEM010000069.1:0-14055 GCA_051985205.1 Candidatus Limnocylindrales bacterium
TGGTCGTCTCCGCGGTCTGGATCGAGGCCCAGGGACTGCACCTCGGGGCGAACGCGATCGGCGACGTCTTCGACGCGGGCTCGCCGCGTGATGCGTTCTACGCCACGGACGCCGGTGCGCTCGACCATTTCCTCGACGAGGACCTCAGCCTCTGGGCGTGGCACGCGGCCTGGGTCGCGTTGACGACGATCATGATCTGGACGGCCTGGCGGGCACCATGGCCGGCGCTGCCGCCGCAAGGGTCGAACCGGGCGTCCACGCCCGCGCCCGCCGCCGGCTCCGTGCCCGCTTCGATGTCGATCGCCACGATCCTCGGCGGCCTGCTGCACGGCGTGACGTTCTTCCTCGTCACGGCGGAGGGCGGAACGGCCGGCCTCGGAATCCCCGCGTCCATCGCGTTCGTCGCCGCATCTGCCGTCGGGCTCCGTCGCGGCCATCGCCACCCCGTCCTCGTCTTCGTGCTCGTCGCCTCGGTGCCGGCGCTCCTGCTCGACGTGGTCTGGGCGTTGCTGCACGGCGGCCAGCTCGTCGAGCCCTGCTCGGTGCTCGGCTGCTGACGGGCCGGTCGATGCCGGGGCCCATCAGGCAGACTCGGGCGGGATGAAGCAGCTCTATCTCGCCGCGACGGGTCAGAACCGCGGGAAGACCACCGCATCGCTGGGCCTGTTCGACGGGTTCCAGCGGTCCGGGCTCCGGACCGCGTTCATGAAACCGGTCGGCCAGCGGACCGTGATCGACCACGGCATGCCGGCCGACGAGGACGCCGTGCTGATGCACGAGACCTTCGATCTCGCCGCGGACTACAAGGCGATGAGTCCCGTCCACATCCCGCGAGGGTTCACCAAGGCGTACATCGCGGTCGAGGTCGTCGAGGACCTCGGGGCGAGGATCGTCGACGCCCGCGACACGTTCCGGGACCGCTTCGAGATGCTCCTCATCGAGGGCACCGGCCACGCCGGCGTCGGGGCGGTGATCGGGCTGTCCAACGCGGTCGTTGCCGAGATGCTCGGTGCGCCGGCGATCATCGTCAGCGAGGGTGGCGTCGGCCGGCCGATCGACGAGATCGTCCTGAATGCCTCCCACTTCGCCGCTCACGGGGTGCGGGTCGCCGGCGCGATCGTCAACAAGGTGGACCTCGATGCCCAGCCCGGGATCGCCGGGGTCCTCGAGCGCGGCCTCGCCCTCAACGGCATCCGGCTCCTCGGCGTCCTGCCCGTCCGGCCGATCCTGTCCAACCCGACGCTCGGGATGGTCCTCGACGGCGTCCACGGCGAGACGCTCCATCCCGGTCCGGATCTGGATCGGGTCATCGACGGCGTCGCCATCGGCGCGATGGAGCCGCGCCACATGCTGGAACGGGTCGGGCCGGGCACGCTCGTGATCGTTCCGGGCGACCGCGAGGACGTGATCCTGACCCTGACGACCGCCCATCTCGCCCGGCGCTTCCGGGTCGCCGGCGCCGCGGAGGCGGCCCGCATCGCCCAGATCGCCGCCGAGGCCACGAATGAGCGGACCGCGAACGTCGACGGCTTCGAAGGGGCGGCGGTCGGGCTGGTGCTGACGGGCGGCTATCGCCCCCGCGACGCGGTGATTGCCGCCATCCGGCAGGCCGACCTGTTCGCGACGCTCGTCCGCGAGGACACGTACGCGGTCGCGTCCGAGGTCCATGACCTGTTGGTGAAGACGCATCCGGCGGACCGCGAGAAGATCGAGCTGATCAAGGCGCTCGTCGCGGAGCACCTCGACATCGACCGGATCCTCGAGGTGGCGGAGGAGGCACCGACCGCCCCGGTGGGCTGACGGTCAGCGGAAGACCGGTGCCGCGCGTCGGCGGCTGATGAAGCGCCAGGTCGCCCAGACCATCGTGAGCGCGATCGCCAGGACGGCGAGGATCGGCAGGCCGATGACCGCGATCCAGATTCCCGCCGTCGTTGCCCGCTGACTGATCCGGACGAGCCTGTCGGTCGCCTCCTGGGCGTCCTTTCCGGGATCCCAGATCGGCGTCGGCTTCAGCGTCGGGGTGGGCCGCGGGGCAGGTGGCAGCTGGAAGATCACGCTCAGGCTGCCGAAGGCCGCACGGTCCTCCAGGCTCGCCCGCTGGGCCGACAGCTCCTCGATCTGGCCGCGGGTCTCCGTGAGCTGCGTCTGGACGTCGAGGACGTCCTGGATCTTCGTGGCCTTCGCCATGATCGCCTGGAGCGCAGCTTCGGTCGACCGAAGGTTCGTGATCCGCGCCCCGAGATCGATGACGGTCCCCGTCACCTCGTCGGTCTTGATCTGCTGGTCGCGAACGGTGCCGATCCGACGAAGCGCGAGGAGCGTCTCGTCCCATCGATCGGACCGGATCCGGTAGTCGACCGTCGCTTTCGCCGCGTCGGCGGCGCCGATCTCCTGGGATCCGGCGACGAACCCGCCCCGGCCGACCACGACGCCGGACGCAGCCGAGACCGCGTCGGCGATCCTCGCCGACTCGAGCGTCAGTGTCCCGGTCCGGACGATCAGCAGCACCGGCGCGCGGGCAGCGGCCGCCTCGGGCGAGCCGGGCGCGGGCGTCGGCGCTGCCCCGCTCGTGGGATCGGGCGCCTCCGGAGCCGTGATCCCGACCTGCCCGGAGTCCCCGCCATCGGCCACGGACGCACCGACCTTGGACAGGATGGTCGAGACCTGGCTGCCCAGCAGCGTCAACGCAAGGAGCCCGATCCCGAGGATCGAGAAGATGACGAGGGCGACGGTCCCCTTCGGGTGGTCTTCCATGGCCGGCATCCTCGGGCCGGACGGAGCCCGCCGAAAGCGATGAGAACCCTGAACGTCGCCCGGGCGTGGTCAGCTCAGGGCAGGGGCTCGTTGTCGATCAAGCGCGTCGAGCCGAACCGGACGGCGAGCGACAGCAGCACCGGCGCTCCATCGGGGATCCGGTCGAGCTCCGCGAGCGTTCGCCCGTCGGCGACGCTGACGTAGGCCGGCGTGCCGAGCGGCTCGGTCGCGAGGACCTCCGACATCGTCGCTCGCAGGACGTGACCGGAGCGCTCGCCGGCCTCCCAACGCGAGCGCGCGGCGAGCAAGGCTCGTCGCAGGACGGGTGCCGCCGCGCGTTCGTCGGCGATGAGATGGACGTTGCGCGACGAGAGCGCGAGGCCATCGGGCTCGCGGACCGTCGGGCAGGCGATCACCTCGGTCGGGATCGCGAGATCGCGAGCCATCTGCCGGATCACCATCACCTGCTGCGCGTCCTTCTGGCCGAAGTAGGCGCGCTCGGCGCCGATCAGGCTGAACAGGATCGCCACGACGGTCGCCACCCCCTCGAAGTGCCCCGGTCGAGCCGCGCCCTCCAAGGGCCGGGCGACCGCGCCAACGACGACGGTCGTGTCGAAGCCGGGCGGGTAGACCTCATCGACGGACGGGGCGAAGACGACGTCGACCCCTTCCTCCTCGCAGATCGCCAGATCGCGGGCCTCGTTGCGGGGGTAGCGCTGGAAGTCGGCGGCCTCGTTGAACTGCCGGGGGTTCACGAAGATCGTCGCGATCGTCGTCGGGTTGTCCGCTCGCGCTCGCTGGAACAGGGACCGATGACCCGGGTGCAGCCAGCCCATCGTCGGGACGAGGCCGATCGGGCGCGGTCGATCGGCCAGGGCGGACCGGAGCTCCATCCGTGTCCGAACGACGTTCAAGCGGCGCCCAGAGCCAGCTTCAACCGGCACCCTCGGTCAAGGGACAGCCGATCGCCGACGTCCAAGGCGACGCTCCGCGACGCCATTCGCGCGAGGACTTCAGAGGTCGCGATCCAGCGGGATGCCCTCCGGAATCTCGTCGGCGCCGCGATCGGCGTCCGACCGACCGAGGACCTCGTCGAGCACGTCGTCAGCCATCCGGACGGTCTGCTCCGGGCCGGGGAACGAGCCCGCCACCACGTCCGCGGCGTACCTGCGGGCCGCCGCAAGGATCGTCCCTCGCAGATCCGCGTACGGCTTCGCGTGCCTCGGATGCCAGGCGTCCCAGCCCAGGAGATCGGTGATGACCTGGACCTGGCCGCTGCAGCCGGCACCCGCTCCGATCCCGATCGTCGGGATCCGCAGGCGGTCCGTGATCGCCGCCGCGAGCTGTTCCGGCACCAGCTCCAGGACGATCGAGAACGCACCCGCCTCCTGGACCGCCAGCGCGTCATGGAGAAGCGCCCGGGCCTGGTCGCGGCTCTTGCCGAGGACGCGGACCTTCCCGGCCGCGTTCGACGACTGCGGCGTCCAGCCGATGTGGCCCATCGTCGGGATGCCGGCCTTCACGAGCGCCTCGATCGTCCGCGCCGACCGGACGCCGCCCTCGACCTTGACGGCCTGGGCGCCGGCCTCGGCCAGGAACCGCCCGCCATTCGCGACGCCCTGCTCCGGGGTCGGATAGGAGAGGAACGGCATGTCTCCGACCACGAGGGCTCGCTTCGCGCCGCGCGTCACGGCTGCAGTGTGATGGAGCATGTCCGCCATCGAGACCGGGATCTCGTTCTCGTAGCCGAGCATCGCCCGGCCGAGGGAGTCTCCGACGAGCAGGAGCGGGATGCCCGCCTCGTCGAGGAGCTTCGCCGTCGGGTAGTCGTACGCCGTCAGCATCGCGATCCGCTCACCGTCGGCATGCATCCGGTCGATGTCGCCGACCGTCAACCGGCGGACCGTGTCGCCCGTCGCGCTCATGCGCTCGTCTCCTGTGTCACGCGCCCAGTCTGCGCGGCCCCGTCGCGGGCGTCCAGCACGCGGACGACGCGGTCCAGGATCTCGTCCGCGACGGCGCGCTTCGGGAGCAGCGGCAGCTCGGCCCGGCTGCCGTCCGTCCCCAGGATCGTCACGCGGTTCGTCTCCGTCCCGAACCCGGAGCCCGCCTCCGCGACGTCGTTCGCCACGAGGAGATCCACGCCCTTTCGGCGCAGCTTCGCGGCGGCACGGTCCAGCGAGCCCGTCTCGGCGGCGAACCCGACGAGGACCGGCCGGCGAGCGGCTTCGCGGCCGGCCGTTTCGGCCGCGATCCCGGCGAGGATGTCCTCCGTGGGCTCCAGGTCCAGGGTCAGTCCCTCGTCGCGGCTGAGCTTCGACGCCGCCGATCGACGCGGCCGGAAGTCCGCGACCGCAGCGGCCATGACCAGGGCGTCCGCGTCCGTCATCGCCGCCCGGATCGCTGCGCCCATCTCCGCGGTCGTCTCGGTCCGGACGATCGTGATCTCGGTCCGTGCCGGCAGCTTCACGGAGACGTTGCCCGCCACGAGGGTCACCCGTGCGCCCCGATCAGCGGCCGCTTCGGCGATCGCGATCCCCATCTTCCCGGTCGATCGGTTCCCGATGAAGCGGACCGGATCGATCGGTTCGGCCGTCCCGCCGGCGCTGACCACGACGCGGCGGCCCTCGAGATCGGCCTCGCGAACGGTCGCGAGGAGCGGCGGCCGGGCAGCCGCGTCTGCGACCCGGATCGGCCGACCGCCGATGGCCGATGCGACGGCGTCGACGATGCGCGAGCTCTCGGCGAGCCGGCCCTGGCCGCTCTGACCCGACGCCAGCGGACCGGCCTCCGGCTCCACGATCCGGTAGCCGAAATCGTCCCGCAAGCGGGCGACGTTGCGTTGCGTCGCCGGGTGGCCATACATCTCGCCGTCCATCGCCGGCGCGACGATGACTGGCGCTACTGTTGCCAGGCAGGTCGCGGTGACGGCGTCGCCCGCGAGACCGGTCGCCATCGCCGCCATCCAATGGGCGGTTGCGGGAGCCACGACGATCGCGTCCGCGGTATCGGCGACGACGATGTGACCGATACGCTGCTCGGGCAGGAGTCCGCCCACGTCCGTCTCGACGGGGTGCCGGCTCAGCGCGGCGAAGGTCAGCGGGCCCACGAAACGGGCTGCCGACGGCGTCATCAGGACGACGACGTCCGCGCCCTCGTCGCGGAGACGCCGGACGATGTCGGCTGCCTTGTAGGCGGCGATCGAGCCGGTCACCCCGACCGCGATCAGCCGGCCGGCGAGGCGCGCGGGACCGGGGACGTGGTCACTCACCGGCGGTCGCCTCGACGATCATCGCAGCCCGAGCTTGAGCGGCTGGCCGCCACGGACCTCCGCGTGGAGGATCGCGAGGCCCTTCAGGGTCAGGTCCGGATCGATCGCATCGAAGCCGGTCAGATCCAGCGCCCAGGGCGCCGCGGACAGGCCGCCGGTGAGGACGACCCGGACGTCGTCGACCGACGTCCCGGAGACCTCGGCGAGCTCCGTCCTCGCCCGCGCGATCAGGCCGTTCGCGAGGGCCTGGTAGCCCAGCACCGTCCCGGCCTGGATCGCGCTGACGGTGTCGCGGGCGATCACCCGGTCCGGCGCTCGCAGCTCGACCTGTGGCAGCTTCGCGGTCCGCGCCGCGAGCGCCTCGAGGCCGAGCTCCAGCCCTGGTGCGATCGCTCCACCGACGAACGCGCCGTCGGCGCCGACGCAGTCGAGCGTCGTCGCGGTGCCGAAGTCCGCGACGATCGCCGGCGTCCCGTGGAGCCGGGCGACCGCGAGCGCGTTGACGAGCCGATCCGCGCCGACCTCCGCCGGCCGTTCCGTGCGGACGGCCACCGGCACGGTGCCGGCGGACGCGGTCAGGAGCGGCCGCTCCAGGCGACTCGCCACGGCCTCGAGCGCGGCCGTGACGGCCGGAACGACCGAGCACGCGACGATCGCCGAGACATCCGCGAACGACGCGTCGTCGAGCCGCAGGAGCGCGTCGAGGAGATGGGCGAGCTCATCCGGGGTCGTTCGGGCATGGGTCCCCGCGCGCCGGCTGCCGACGAGCGCGCCGTTCCGGAAGAGGCCGGTCGTCACGTTCGTGTTGCCGATGTCGACGGCGAGCAGCATGGCCGGATCATACGAGCCGTTGCGGCCTCGGCCCGCCGTCCGATCCCGGATTCGACCCGAAATCGGGTCGCCGCTGCGCTACCATCCTGACGGCCAGCGCCGTCCCGTCTTCCCCCAGGAGACCTGCCGTGTCGAGCGCCCCGACTGCGCAGTTCTTCGTCCACCAGGGCCTCGTGTCGAGCCGGACGGACATGCAGAACCTGCTGCGCCCGCTCCTCAAGCAGACCGTGTCGTACCGGTATCACCGTGGCCGCGAGCTCGTTGCCCATGGCACCGGTTGGGTCGAGCGGATCGTCGTCGACGACGCCGAGACGTCGACGTACTTCACCCCGATCTCGATCAGCCTCAATGTCGACTCCTTCGAGCATCTCGAGTTCGACACCCGGCCCGACCAGCTCCTCGTCTACACCCTCGTCCAGGGCGACGAGCGGGTCATCATCGAGTACGCGCCGCTGACGACCGGCGACGACGGCGAGGCGACGCACGGCGCCCAGCAGCTGACGTTCGACACGAGCGGATTCGTCCAGATGGAGCTGCAGGGGCTCCAGGCGAACGAGGGGGAGTGACCGGGAGGGGGATCCAACCCGTCGCGTTGTCGGTCGCGATGGCGACCGAGGCACGAGGCCGACGTCCCGAGACGCCGGCCCGGAGGCAGAGGAGGGCAAGGAATCCGTGGATGCCGAGATGACATCGGCCCCGCCGGCCGCGAGCTCCGAAGGCGGGCTTGCCGGCTACTTCCGCTTCGCGGAGCGAGGCACGGACCTCGTGACGGAGGCGCGGGCGGGCCTGACCACGTTCATGGTCATGGCCTACATCATCTTCCTGAACGGCAACATCATCGCCAAGCCGCTGGCGCTCGATCCCGTCGCCGTCGCGGCCGGGACCGCTCTGGTCGCGGGCGTCATGACGATCGCGATGGGGCTGATCGCCAACTATCCGTTCGCGCTGGCGGCCGGCCTCGGGATCAACGCGATCGTCGCGTTCAGCCTCACCGCGAAGGGTCTCGACGCGAAGGGCGCGATGGGCGTCATCGTCCTCGAGGGCGTGGCGATCACGATCCTCGTCGCGATCGGCCTCCGCGAGGCGATCATGAACGCCGTCCCGATCGCCTTGAAGCGTTCGATCGGTGTCGGCATCGGCCTGTTCATCCTCTTCATCGGCTTCGCCAACGGCGGGCTGATCGTCTCGAACTGTGCCCCGGACTCCGCGCAGCTCGGGTTCTGCGACGGGACGCTCGTCACGCTCGCCTTCCCGACCTCGCCCGGCCAGTTCGTGTTCATCCTCGGCCTGCTGATCACGTTCGCGCTGTATGCGCTGAAGATCCGGGCGTCGCTGATCATCAGCATCCTCGTCACGACGATCGTCGCGATCGTCGTCGGCGTGCAGAAGGTCGACACGAGCAACCTGGTGGCCACACCCAGCTTCGGGACGCTCGGGCTGGGGCTGCAGGATCCCTTCCAGGTGTTCGCCAAGCTCGGGCTCGTCACTGCGGTTCTGACGGTCTTCGCGAGCATGCTCAGCGACTTCTTCGACACGATGGGCACGGTCACCGGGATCGCCGCGGAGGCCGGGCTCGCCCGGCCTGACGGCTCCGTCCCGGGTGTCGGCCGCGTCCTGATGGTCGACAGCGTCGCGGCGATCGCCGGCGGCCTCGGCGGCGTGTCGTCGAACACGACCTACATCGAGAGCGCGGCGGGCGTCGCCGACGGCGGCCGGACGGGCTTCGCGTCGGTCGTCACCGGTGTCCTGTTCCTGCTCGCGATCTTCCTGTCGCCGATCGCCGGGTTCATCCCATCGCAGGCGACCGCACCGGCCCTCGTGCTCGTCGGCTACCTGATGTTCACCCTCGTCAAGGACATCCCGGTCGCCGACCTCGAGGACGGCCTCCCGGCCCTCCTGACGATGATCCTGATGCCGCTGACCTACGACATCACCGTCGGCATCGGCGCCGGCTTCATCAGCTGGGTCCTGCTGAAGGTGGTGCGCGGCAAGATGACCGAGGTTCACCCGCTGATGTGGGTCGTCTCGATCGCGTTCCTCGTCTACTTCGCCAACACCTGGCTGCAGTCCGTCATCCACTGATCCGGCCGGCCGCGCGAGCGGCCGCGTCATTGCGAATCGAGCCCGCCGTGACATCGCCCCGGCGGGCTCGTCCGTCGGAGCCGGACGCGCGGGCACCGTCCTGTACCATCGCCCGCGATGTTCGAACGAACCGCGCTGCCCGCCGGGCCGCGCGTGATCAGCGCGCGGCTCCCCGGCGCACGTTCGGTCTCCATCGCGGCGTACGTCCTTGCCGGGTCACGGCTCGAGACGCCCGACGAGGCCGGCGTTGCCCACTTCATGGAGCACATCACCTTCAAGGGCACGAAGCGCTTCCCCTCGACACGGGCGATCTCCGAGGCGATCGAGGGCGTCGGGGGCTCGTTCAACGCGGCGACGGACCGCGAGTCGACGGTCTACTGGGTGCGCGTGCCGCGGCGGGAGGCGGAACGGGCCATGGACGTCGTCGGCGAGCTGATCGTCCGGCCGACGCTCGACGACGGCGAGATCGACGGCGAGCGGGCCGTGATCGTGGAGGAGATCCGCTCGTACCTCGACGATCCCGCCGAGCATGCCCAGATCCTCTTCCAGCAGGCGATGTTCGGCGAGGGCGCTCTCGGGCGGGAGATCTGCGGCGACGAGGATGGCATCCGGTCGCTACCGGCCGACACGATCCGCGCGTTCTGGCGGACGACCTAGCGGCCGGCGAACACGGTCGTCGCGGTGGCCGGCGACATCGACCACGAGACGTCCGTCGGCCTGGCGATGGCCGCCTTCGGGACCGGCAACGGCGCGGTTCCGGGGTTCGCCCCGGCGCCGGCGCTGCCCGCCGGTGAGCGCGTCCTCCTCCGGGCCCGACGCGATGCCACCCAGGCACAGCTGATCGTCGGCGTCCCCGCCCTCCGCCGGGATCATCCCGACGCGTGGACGCTCGCCGTCCTCAACGCGGTCCTCGGCGATGGCATGTCGTCGCGGCTGTTCCTCTCCGTCCGCGAGGCCCAGGGCCTGGCGTACGACGTCTCGTCCGGGCTCGTCGACTATGCGGACGCGGGCTCGCTCGAGGTTTCGGCCGGGGTCGACCCGGATCGGCTCCCGGCGGCGCTGGAAGCAATCCTCGTCGAGCTGGCTCGGCTGCGTGACGAGCCGGTGCCGCCCGATGAGCTGGCGAAGACGAAGGCGTACCTCGCCGGTGGGCTCGAGCTGCGGATGGACGAGACCCGTCACCTGGCCTCGTGGATCGGCGGACAGGAGGCGCTCCACGATCGGGTCCTGACCCTGGACGAGGCACTGGCCTACGTCGGAGCCGTCACCGCCGAGGACGTGCAGTCGCTCGCCGGGCAGCTCTTCGTCGACGCCGGGCTGCGCATGGCGGCCGTCGGACCGGCTCGGCATCTCCGCGGCCTCGAGCGGCGGCTGCGGCTGCCGGCCTGACGGACCGTTGACCATGACCGAGCCGCCGGCGGCCCAGTCTGCGGAGCGCGAGCCCGATCTGATCCTCGCCAGGGCGCACCTGCGGCTCGGCGCGCTGGGCCTCGCCCGGGCCGAGCTCGAGACGCTCGCCGGCCAGGATCGGCTCGACGACGACGGCATCCGCGATCTTGCCGAAGCGCGCTGGCGGACCGGTGACACGGCCGGGGCCGGGGATGCCGCAGCCACCTACCTCGACGTCGTGCCGAACGACGTGCTCGCCCTCGTGATCGCGGCCGAGGCCCAGCTGGATCTGGGGCGGCCGGCCGAGGCCCGCCGGCTGGCGGGCCGCGCCTTGGGGGCGGCCGACGGCTCGCTCGACCCGGTGTTCGCCGGGATGCGCCGCAGCTCCATCTGGCCGGTCGAGACGGGTGGTGCGGTCGGACCGGTTGGTCTCCTCTTCGACGACCTGCACCCGGAGCCGATCCGCCCGGGACCGGGGTTGGACCGCAGGGCCGGAGATCGCCCCAATTCGGCGCCGTCGTCGCACGCCCCGCTCGATCCCGAGATCCCGGCGGAGATCGAGGGCGCCCAGAGCCTCTGGGCCGGGTCGTCGGACGACCTGGCACGCGCCGGCGACGCGGGCGTGGATGCCGAGACGCTTTTCCATCGCGCCCGAACCGCTCTGGATTCCGGCGACGCCGCCACCGCGGCGACCGGCCTCATCCTTGCGTTGCGTTCGTCGCCGTCGCTCGCCCCGGCGATCCTCGACCTGCTGTCCGGCCGTGCGGAGCCGATCCTCGTGCTCGTCCGGGGCGATGCCCAACGGATCGTCGGTCGCGAGGCTGAGTCGCTTCGCGATCACGCGGTCGCAGCCGCGTCGACCCGGCACGACGAGGACGATGCGGCCGTCCCGGCCGCGCCGACGCCGTCATTCGACGCCGACGGTCTCGTCGAGGCGGCAGCACCGCCCACGATGGAACCGCTCGGTGAGCAATCCAGCAATGGCCACTCGCCGACGGACGACACGGAACCATGGTCCGATCGCCAGCTCGACCGCCCCGCCCAGGAGGACTCGTGAACGAACGCACCCTCGTCCTGATCAAGCCCGACGGCGTCCAGCGGCTCCTGACCGGGCGGATCCTCGCCCGGTACGAGGACCGCGGGCTGAAGATCGTCGGCCTGAAGCTGATCCAGGTCTCGCGCGATCTGGCGGAACGGCACTACGCCGTCCACCGCGAGAAGCCGTTCTTCACCGGCCTCGTCGACTTCATCACGAGCGCTCCGCTCGTCGCCGCGGTCCTCGAGGGCCCGAATGCGATCGCGGTCGTCCGGGCGATGAACGGCGCGACACGGCCCCACGAGGCAGCGCCGGGCTCGATCCGCGGCGACTTCGCGCTCGAGACGGCCCAGAACCTCGTCCATGCCTCGGACAGCCCGGAGACGTCGGCGAGCGAGGTGGCGCTCTGGTTCCGGCCCGAGGAGCTGCTCGACTACGGTCGCGAGGTCGACCGCTGGGTGCTCGCTCCCGAAGAGTGAGGAACGCGCGCGTCGGGTGACGTCTCGACGCGGCGCCCGGCCGCTACGGCTCGACCTGACCGGGCCCGTCACGACCCGACGAGCCGTCGGCGCCTTCACCGCCAGCCGCTCCCCCGGATCCGGCTGGCCCCGCGGACGACCCAGGCAGGGCCGACGCCCCGGGTCCGCTCGGCGAGCTCGGCCCCGGCCCTTCGGCGCCCGGGGCTCCCGGTCCCGGGGAGACGATCGCCGGAACGGCCCGCGCCGCGGCGGGAACGCCGAGCCCGCCTCCCGCGACGGCGGCCGCGAGCCCCGCCAGGACCAGGACGACGATCGACGCCACGGGCATCCGGTTCCAGCGCGCGGCCGCGGGGATCGTCCAGACGACGTCGAGCGCCCCGCCGCCCACGTGCTCGAGCCGCTCGAACGCGCGCTCCACCGAGCCCCGGCCGAGCATCGGACGCGTCGGCTTGCTCGTCGGCCAGCCCGGTCGCTCGCCCCGCCCGTCGAGGACCGCAGGTGAGCGCCGAGCGACGCCGGCCGCGAGGATGCGGCCGTAGACGAGCAGGCTCGCCAACGGCGCGGCGGTGACGAGAACGGCGATCGGCTTTGGCAGGGCGAGCGACGCGATCGTCGCCCGCGAGTCCCAGACGGCGATGCCGGGCAGTCCCACGGTCGAGACGGCGATGACGACGAGGCCCGCGGCGAGAACCGGCGTCCGGCGCGCCCAGCCACCCAGGTCCGGGATCCGTCGCGTCCCGAACCCGCCGTCGACCGCGACGACCCAGGCCGCGAGCGCGCTGCGCGCGACGACGAACACGAGCAGCCACGTCCGCACGGGTTCCCAGATCGCCGGATCGAGGACGGCAAGGCCGAGGACGACGAACCCGGCGTCGGAGACGATCGTGTAGCCGACGACGTGCTCGAGGTCGTCCTGGACGAGCGCTGCGATCAGGCCGAGCACGACGCTGAGCGCGCCGACGGCGGCGATCACGGCCCGCTCCGACGACAGCGGCAGGATCAGCGGCGCGACCGACTGGTCGATCCAGACGAGGGCGACCGCGGCGAATGCCGCCGGCCCCCACGCCATGAGGAGCGGCAGGGCGACGCCCGGGGCCGCGTCGGCGACGCGGGCCGCCCAGACGTGGAACGGGATGGCCCCGAAGCGGATCGCGACGGCCATCGCGAATGCGAGGTAGGCGATGCCGAAGACGGCGGGAACGTTGACGAGGGCGCCAAGCGGTCGCGCGATCCATGCCGTCGCGACGATGGCCAGCGTCCCGGCGACCGCCAGCGCACGCAGCTCCCGGGTCCCGACGAACGCGGCTCGGGCGGCAGCGCCGACCGGTGCCGCAACGAGGATCCCGGCGAGCCCACCGGCCGTCGCGGCGATGGCGGCAATGCCCGGATCGACGGCCGCCAGGGCGAGGACGCCCGCCGCGAGTCCCAGCACGATCACACCCGGGACATCTGGCTCGTGGACGGCCGTGACGTCGACGAGCACGAGCAGCACCCCGACGACGCTGCCGAGGATCGCGTACAACCGGAGCCAGTCCGAACCGGCAAGTTGCGAGCCGCCGATCGTGATCGTCGAGCTCGGCGAGATCGCGCCGGCCATGCCCGCCATCGCGACCAGCCCGACGAGGGCGACGACCGTCGACCAGCCGCGGTGCGCGCGGATGAGGAGCGAGAGCGTCCCGGCGATCCCACCCACGGCAAGGAAGGGGACGACCGTCATCGCGTCCCGCTCACTCAACGGCCACCTCGGGCTCGGCGGCCGCTCGGCGACGGACCCGGTGCGCATCGCGTCGCGCCTCGCCGGGCCGCCGCCGCGCCGGTGCGGCGCGACCCCGTTCGTCCGCGACGGCGAGACTTCCACCCGCTTCTGCGGCCGCCGCGATCACCGCGATCGCGCCACCCAGCCCGATCGTGAGCAGCGCCTCGACCAGCTGCTCAGCGTCGCTCGCCGGGCGATCCAGGGCCTGCCGGACCAGGAGGCCGCCCTGGACGAGGAGCAGCGACCCGACGCCGATCCGGAGCACGTCGCGGCCCGTGACGAGCGGCGCGATCGCGATCGCGACCAGGGCGAATCCGGCCGCTTGTGCCTCGGCGGGACCAAGCCCGGTCGCCCCGAGCCCGTGGCTCCCGAATCCGACGACCGCCGCGGCGGCGCCGGCGAGCGCTTCGGCGGGCCAGCCGATCCCCGTGCCCGCTCCCCGAGCGTCGCCACGAAG
>JBPYEM010000070.1:0-2131 GCA_051985205.1 Candidatus Limnocylindrales bacterium
TGCTCCCGATCGTGGCCAGTCGGACCTTCCTGGTCGACGTTCACTTGATCAAGCCCGAGTAACGGGCAAGTGGCGGGAACCACTACGGACGTCCTGCGGGTAGAGATCCGCCCGCGCTGGGCGTTCGCGCTGCCGTTGCGCAACGGCCTCGATGGGCTGACGCGGATCCGCCGCGGCGTGCTCCAGCGGCTGTTGCACGCCGCCGAGCAGCCGGTCCTGGTGCACGTCGTCCAGCCCGCGAAAGACCGGGTCGTGTTCGCGGCCCGAGCCAACCAGCGGGGTGCGGCGGAGTGGGGGATCGAACGGATGCGGCTGGCGCTGGGGGTCGACCAGGATCTGCGTGCCTTCCACGATCGGTTCCGGTTCGATCCGCTGATCGGGCGTGCCCTTCGAGCCAAGCCGACCCTGCGAGCGCCCGGCCGTCCAGATCCGTTCGAGGCATTGGTGTGGGCGATCTGCGGTCAACTGATCGACGTCGAGCGGGCCGCGACGATCCAGCGGCGGCTGGTCGCGAGGCTCGGGCGTCGCTGCCCGCTCACCGGCATGCGCGACGCCCCGACGGCGGACGTGCTCGCGCGACAGGCTCCCGCTCTGCTGGCGTCGTTCGATCTGTCGGCCGGACGCGCCACCGCGGTGGTCCGCGCAGCGCGCGAGGTCGCGGCCGACCGGGTGGACCTCCACGGCCCCGACCACGAGCGAGCCTGGCAGCGCCTCCGCGCGATTCGCGGAATCGGCAACTGGACCGTGCAGATGCTGGCGCTGACCGGGCAGGGGAGACTCGATCAGATCCCCGCCGCCGACGTCGCCTTTCTCAAGCTCGTCGGCCGGCTGCAGACCGGCAACCCGTACGCCCGGGCGACCGAGGCCGAGGTCGTCGACCGGCTGAAGTCCGACCATCCGGCAACGTTCGAGGAAGCCCTCGAGGCGTACCGCGATGCGATGCTTCGGTCCCGGGCGTACCTGATCGAGCACGACATCGTCACCGTGCCGCCCGACGAGCGGATCGACGTCGTCGCGACGCCCGACTACCTGCGCAACGTCGTCCCGTTCGCGGCCTACTTCTCGCCGCCCAAGTTCGACCCGAGCCCGAAGGGCATCTACATCGTGACGCCCTCGGTCGGGAACGACCCGAACGCGATGCGCGAGCACAGCTACAGCTCGATCAGCAACACCTCGATCCACGAGGCGTACCCGGGTCACCATCTCCAGCTCCACGTCGCGAACGCCCATCCGTCGCTCACCCGGCTGATGACCGACGCACCCGAGTTCACCGAGGGCTGGGGGATGTACTCGGAGCAGCTCATGCGCGAGGAGGGTTTCGACGCGGCCCCGAACTTCCGGGTGAACATGCACACGGACGCGATCTGGCGAGCGTGCCGGATCATCCTCGACGTCCGGATGCATCGCGGCGAGATCGGCGTCGACGAGGCGCTCCGGTTCCTCGTCGGCCAGACCAGCTTCGAGGAGGCGAACGCGCGGGCGGAGGTCCGCCGCTACACGTACACGCCGACCTACCAGCTGTCGTACCTGCTCGGGAAGGTGCTCCTCCTGGGCCTCCGCGACGACGAGAAGCGCCGCCTCGGGGCCGCCTTCTCGCTGCGCGACTTCCATGACGCGCTTCTCCGCAACGGGTCGCTCCCGATCAGCTTCCATCGGCGGATCCTGGCCGCCCAGAACGCGGCGGACGGCGCTCCCCGAACCGGGGCCGGGGCGGGCGGGAGCGCCGGCGGGCCGGGCGGCGCGAGCAAGGCCGCGCGGCGCTGATCCGCGCGTGCAGGTGATCCCGGCGATCGATCTCGATCGCGGCCGCTCCCGGGTCGTGTTCTGGCCCGGCGCCTCGGCCGGCGTCGGGGCGCCGACCGACCGTCCGGAACGGATCGCGGAGAGCTTCGTGGAGCGTGGCGCGCGCCTGATCCACCTCGTCGACTTCGAGGGCGCGCGGACCGGTCGGCCCGGGAACCTCGAGGCGGTCGGCGCGATCGCGTCGCGGGTCGCGGTCCCGATCCAGGTCGCGGGCGGCGTCGACTCGGCCGACGGGATCCGGCTCGCGTTCGCGGCGGGCGCGACGCGGGTCGTGACCTCCATGGCGATCGCCGACGACCCGGCGGCCCTGGCAGCCGGTCTCGAGGTC
>JBPYEM010000071.1:0-13827 GCA_051985205.1 Candidatus Limnocylindrales bacterium
TGGCCGGGCTTGGCGAGCTCGGCCGACGCCGGCTCGAGGCCGCGGCGGGCGTCGTCCCCATCGCCGTGGGGCCGGGTCGCGCGGAGCTGGACGACGCCGCCAGCACGGACCAAAGCGAACCGGTCCGCGACGACGCGCGGGAGGCGAGCTCGGGATTGGTTCCGGACGAGTCAGTGGCACTGGAGTCTGCACTGGACGTGCTGACGCCGCGCTGGGCGGAGGAGGCGCCTCCGGCCGACGTTCCCGGCGCCGCGCGGCTCGCGACGCTTCGGCGCCGGTATCACGAGCTCGGGGCGGCGAACCCGTTCGCCGTCGAGGAATACGAGGCCCTCCGGCAGCGTCTCGACTCGCTGGAGACACAGCAGGACGACCTGCGTGCCGCAATCGACGGCACCCGCCGCCTGATCGGCGAGCTGAACACGATGATCGCGACGCAGTTCCGCGCGACGTTCGCGGCGCTCGAGACCGCGTTCGATGCCCGCTTCCAGCAGCTCTTCGGCGGCGGCTTCGCGAGGCTCTCGCTGACCGACCCAGACGACCTCGCGGCGACCGGCGTCGAGATCGTCGCCCGGCCGCCGGGCAAGAAGCCGCAGGCGCTCGCGATGCTGTCCGGTGGGGAGCGGGCGTTGACGGCGGTCGCGCTGCTGTTCGCGATGCTCGAGGTGCGGCCCGTCCCGTTCTGCGTCCTCGACGAGGTCGACGCGGCCCTGGACGAGGCGAACGTCGGCCGGTTCTCGGATGCCCTCCGGAGCCTGGCCGACCGAACCCAGTTCGTCGTGATCACGCACAACCGCGGGACGATCGAGGTCGCCGATGCGCTGTACGGCGTCACGGTCGGTGACGACTCGGTCAGTCGCGTGATCAGCCTGAGGCTCGACGAAGCCCAGGCGATCGCCGACCGGCAGCGTGGGTCCGCGATCACCGAGCCGGGGGCGCGCAACGGCCATGAGGACGTCGAACCGATCGACGAGCTCGCCGGCGTCGGCTGATGTTCTGGCGTCGCAAGCGGGACGAGCCGGCTGATCGCCCGGATGATCAGTCCGAGCCCGAGATCGATCTCGAGGCCCCGGAGCCGGACGCATCGGAGTTCGACCTCGAGGAGCCGGGTCCCGCCGGGCCGGAGCCGGTCGTCGCGCCCACACCCGAGCCGGAGCCGGCGCTCGGCCCGTTGAGCCGTGCGGCGGCGATGAAGCCGCTCTTCGCCGACGCCGACGACGAGATCGAGATCGCGATGGAGCACGGTCTCGAGCGGACCCGCGGCGGGTTCGTGAGCCGCCTCCGCGAGGCGCTTGCGAGCGGCCCGGACGGTGCCACTTGGGACGACGTCGAGGAGACGCTGATCGCGGGCGACGTGGGTGCGGCGCTGTCGATGGACGTCGTCGAACGCGCCCGTCGCCGGCGCGAACCCGGCGGCGCAGAAGCGGCCGTCCGCGCGGAGCTCGCCTCGCTTCTCGTGGCCCGTGATCGGAGCTGGGAGCCGCGTCCATCCGCTGCCGGCGGCCCGGCGGTCGTGCTCATCGTCGGCGTGAACGGGACGGGCAAGACGACGACGATCGGAAAGCTCGCCGCGCGGTATGTCGCCGAGGGCCGGAGCGTCCTGCTCGCCGCGGCCGACACGTTCCGGGCGGCCGCGATCGAGCAGCTGCTGATCTGGGCCGAGCGGGCCGGCGTCCAGGTCGTGTCACATGCCCCCGGCGCGGATCCCGGAGCGGTCGTCTACGACGCCCTCGACGCGGCGGTCGCCCGCCGTGCGGATCTCGTCATCGCCGACACGGCCGGTCGCTTGCACACGAAGTCGAACCTGATGGACGAGCTGACGAAGATCCGCCGGATCGTGGACAAGCGTCTGCCGGGCGTCGAGCCGGAGACGCTTTTCGTCCTGGACGCGACCACCGGTCAGAACGGGCTGCAGCAGGCGAAGGCGTTCAACGTCGCGGTCGGTCTCACCGGCATCGTCCTGACGAAGCTCGACTCGACCGCCAAGGGCGGGATCGTCTTCGCGATCGAGCACGAGCTGGGGGTGCCGGTCCGGTTCGTTGGTGTCGGCGAGGGCGCCGCCGACCTCCTCCCGTTCGACCCCGAGGCGTTCGTCGTCGCGCTGTTCGCCTGATCCGGCTCCCGCGACATCGATCGCCCGATCGGAAACCTGCGGGGCGTGCGCTACACTTCGGCCGCCTCGGTGCGTCAGAACCCGCGCACCACCCGGACGACGCGGCCTCCGCGCCCGCCGCTCGGTCCTCACCACGACGGAGCCAACGTTCGACCGTGTTCGACAGCCTCAGCGAGCGCCTGCGCAAGACCCTCTCCGATCTGACGGGCCGCGGCCGCGTCAGCGAGGCGGACGTGGACGCGGCGATGCGCGAGATCCGGCTCTCGTTGCTCGAGGCGGACGTCAACTTCAAGGTCGTCAAGGACTTCGTCGCCCGCGTCCGCGAGAAGGCCATCGGGGCGGAGATCCTGCAGTCCCTGACCGCCGGCCAGCAGATCGTGAAGATCGTCCACGACGAGCTCGTCGCCCTCCTCGGCGCCGGTGACCGGACATTCCACCTGCAGGGCAATCCAGCCGTCGTGAGCCTCGTCGGCCTCCAGGGCTCGGGCAAGACGACCTCGGCGGCGAAGCTGGCCCGTCACCTCGTCCGCCAGGGTCGTCGCCCACTGCTCGTCGCCGCGGATCCCTACCGGCCGGCGGCCGCCGACCAGCTCGAGACGCTCGGCAAGGCGCTCGACATCCCCGTCCACCGCGCGCCCCCGGGGACGGCGGTCGTCGACATCGCCCGCGGCGGTCTCGATTCGGCGCGGCGACTCGCGCGCGGCGTCGTCATCCTCGACACGGCCGGACGTCTCACGGTGGACCAGGCGCTGATGGACGAGATCGCCGGCGTCAACGCGGCGGTGCGGCCCATCGAGACGCTCCTCGTCGTGGACGCGATGACCGGCCAGGAAGCCGTCAACGTCGCGACGGCATTCCGCGACGCGGTCCCGGTCACGGGATTGATCCTCACGAAGATCGACGGCGACGCCCGCGGCGGCGCAGCCCTCTCGATCGGCGCCGTGACCGGGCTCGCGGTGAAGTTCATCGGGACCGGCGAGAAGACGGACGCCCTCGAGGTCTTCCATCCGGACCGCCTTGCCGGTCGGATCCTGGGCATGGGCGACGTGATGACGCTCGTCGAGCGGGCGCAGGAGCACGTCGACGAAGCCCAGGCGGCGAAGCTCGAGGAGAAGCTCCGCAAGGCCCAGTTCACGCTGGAGGACTTCCTCGAGCAGATCCAGGCGGTCCAGAAGATGGGCCCGATGGGCCAGCTCATCGGGATGATCCCGGGCATGGGCGGCAACATGGCGAAGCAGGCCCAGGAGGCCGTCGATCGCGGCGACCTCCGCCGGGTCGAGGCGATCATCCGGTCGATGACGCCGCGCGAGCGGCGCGATCCGGCGATCCTGAACGGCTCCCGGCGGCGGCGGATCGCCACGGGGGCTGGCACGGACCTCACCGAGGTCAACCGGCTCATCAAGCAGCACGCGGAGCTGTCGAAGCTGATGAAGCAGCTGAGTGGCGGGGGCGGTCGTCGGGCAGCGATGTCCGGCCTGCTCGGCCGCCGGTAGGGGAGAGCGCGATGTCGGACCCGCAGCGTCCGGATGACGCGACCGTCGAGGAGCTGTCGGCGCGGCCGGAGTACCGGCCCGTCACGACCGCGCCGGACGTCGTGCAGAGCCAGCCCACGGGCACGCCGGCGCAGGCGCCGTGGCGGGCGCGCGGGGCGCCGATCCGGTGGCTCATCGCAATCGTTGGCGTCCTCGTCGTCGCTGCGGGGTCGTACCTGATCGTGTCGCTGGCGAGCGGGCGACCGGCGACGTCGGCGACGCTCGGCTACATGCCCGCGAACGTCGCCTTCTATGACGAGATCCGCCTGGACCTCCCCGGTGACCAGCGCCAGAAGCTCGCCTCATTCCTTCACACCGGCAAGTTCCCGGGCTTCGCGGACCAGGCTCAGATCCAGCCGAAGCTGGAGGACGTCTTCGACCGGATCGTCCGGTTCGCATCGCACGACAAGCAGACGTACACCGCCAACATCGAGCCGTGGTTCGGCGGCCAGCTCGCCTTCGGTCAGGCGCTCCCGGCGTCGCTGCCCACGGGCGGCGCGCTCTCCGGTCGGGCGGCGCCTCCGCTGCTCGCCGTCGCCACCGTGACGGATCGGGCGAAGGCGAGCGCCTGGGTCGCGAGCCTCTTCGACCCGACGTCGCTGAACCGGTCGACGTACAACGGCGCCGACTACTTCGTCAGCGCCGAGTCGGCCAAGATGCCGTTCGCGATCGCGGTGACGGACAAGGTCCTCCTCGGCGGGACCGAAGACGAGGTCAAGGCCGCCGTTGACAGCAACGGCAACGGCCCGCTCGCGTCCGACGCCGACGTCAAGGCGGCCCTCGCTACGGTCGACAAGGACTACGTGGTCCTCGCGGTGTCCAAGACTCGCGCCGCGTTGGACGCGGTGGCGAAAATGGCCGGATCCGCTCAGCCCGGGCTCCTGGACCGGACCCAGCTCGACGACACGCTGCTGGCGATGGTCCCGACCTGGCAGGCCACCACGATGCGGTGCGAGGACGAGGCCCTGTCCGCGTCCGCGACGCAGCCCGCGTGGAATATCGGCTTCGACGCGGCGAACGAGCCGAGCGACGTGCTCGGTCATGTGCCGCCGAACGCGATCGCCTACATGGACGCCCACGACGTGGGACCCGCCTACAACGCGCTTCTCGCGAAGTTCCGGGCTCTCCCGGAGACGAAGTCGTTCTTCGATCAATACGACCAGGCGCTGAGCATCCTCGGCGGCAACGACGCCGTGACCGGCTGGTGGGGCGATACGGCGATCGTGATCGCACCGAACGCGGACAACAGCATCGGCGGCGGCCTGCTCATCCATCCGCGCGACGCTGCCGCCGCGGAGCGGCTTCTGTCGACCGTCGGCAGCTTCGTCCAGCTCGGCGGCGCGAGCGCCGGCCTCAGCCTCCGCGACGAGGATCACAACGGGACGAAGATCATGATCCTCGATGCGAGCAAGATGGCCGGGACGGCCGGGCTTCCGGCCGGCTACAAGGCCGAGATCGCGTGGGCCGCGACCCAGGACGTCGTCGTGATCGGCTACGGTCGCGACTTCGTCGCCTCCGTTCTCGACGCCGGCCCCGGTCATTCTCTCGCCGACGACGCCCGGTTCAAGACGGCCCTCTCGCGGGTCGGTGCCGAGGACATCGCGGCGTCCTTCGTCGACGTCACGGCGATCCGCAAGCTGATCGAGCCGTTGTTCCAGGCCCGGGTGACGCCGGCGGAGTGGGCCTCCTACACGAAGGACATCCAGCCGTATCTCGCGCCCTTCGACCTCGTCGTCACGGCCACCCGCAAGGACGGCTCGATGGACCGGACGACGAGCGTGATCAGCGTTCACTGAACCGGCGGACGCCCGCGGCCGCCCACCACATCGACCCGTCCAGCCGGGCACCCCAGACCCGGCGGCGATCACAGGAGGAACCACGAATCCATGGCAGTCCGGATCCGACTGACCCGCGTCGGCGCAACGAAGCAGCCGGCGTATCGCGTCGTCGTCGCCGATTCGCGCAAGGCACGTGACAGCCGCGCGATCGAGACGATCGGCCACTACAACCCGCGGACCGAACCGATCGAGCTGAACATCGACGCGGACAAGGCGTCCGCCTGGCTCGCAAAAGGCGCGAAGCCGTCCGACACGGTGAGCCGGCTGTTCCGGTCCGCCGGCATCCTGCCGGCCGAGAAGAAGTAGGGACGACGAGATGGCAGCAGTCGATCTGGTCGAGTACGTCGCGAAGTCACTGGTCGACGATCCGGAGGCCGTCAAGGTCGAGGTCGTCCAGGACCAGGGCGGCACGGTGATCGAGCTTCACGTCGCGGAGGACGACATGGGCAAGGTCATCGGCCGGAATGGCAGCGTCGCCAAGGCGCTTCGGACCTTGCTGAAGGTCACGGCCGCCCGGGACGGCGAGCCGGTGTCGCTGGAGATCGTCTAGACGGCGTCGAATCGGTTACCTCAGCGTCCGGTGGACGCACGCTCACCGGGGTCGGCGGCCGGAGCCGGCGAGGCGATCGGCGCGAGGTCCGAGCGACTCGTCGTCGGCCTCGTCCGCGGCGTCCACGGACTGCACGGCGTCGTCCGCATCGAGGTGCTGACCGACCGACCGGAGGAGCGATATGCCACCGGCTCGGTCCTGCACCGCGAGGGCTCGAACGAGCCGCTGACCGTCATGGCATCGACGGCGGTGGCCGACGGGCCGGGCTGGCGTCTCCAGTTCGCCGAAGTGCCGGATCGCACGGCGGCCGAATCACTGATGGGCGCCTACCTCGAAGCCGAGGCAGGTCCGGACGCGGTCCTGCCGCGCGGCGCGTACTACTGGCACGAGGTGATCGGGACCCCCGTCGTGTCGACGACGGGGGAGGCGCTCGGGACGGTCCGCGACGTCTATCGATCCGGCGGAGCCGAGGTCTACACGGTCGACGGCGGCCCGTACGGCGAGTTCGACGTCCCCGGCGTCCGCGACTTCGTCCGGATCTTCGCGCCCCGCCGCGGCGAGATCGTCGTCGACGTCGAAGCGCTCGACCTGCCGGCAGCGGGACGTCGCGCGGCGCGGGTCGATCGTGGGGCGGGGGAGCGACCACGCGCGCCGCGCCGTCGGCCGGGCAGCCGCCGGGGATCGAAGGACGCTCCGAGCCCCTCCGAGGCGACCACGGTGGTTGGGAACCCAGCGGTCGGGACCCAGACGGGCGGGACCCAGACGGGCGGGACCTCGGCGCGCGCGGCTCCCGCGGACCCGACACCAGCAGAGCCCATTGCGACCGAGTCGTCTCGGACGGACGCCGACACCTCGGGGGACCCGGCATGACGCTCGAGGTCGACGTCCTGACGCTGTTCCCGGAGATGGTCGCTGGGCCGCTGGCATCCAGCATCCCGGGGCGGATCCAGGAGCGAGGCCTCGCGGTCGTGCGGACCCATGACCTCCGACAGTGGGGACTCGGCCGGCATCGCAGCGTGGACGATGCTCCGTACGGCGGCGGTGCCGGTATGGTGATGCGGCCGGAGCCGATCGCCGCCGGCCTCGATGCCCTGCGGCGGGAGGACACGCTGGCGATCCTGCTCGATCCGGCTGGCGAGGTCTTCGATCAGGGCCATGCGACGGACCTTGCGTCGCGAACGCATCTGATCCTGGTGTGTGCCCGCTACGAGGGCGTCGACGACCGGGTCCGGTCGCTCGTCGACCTCGAGCTCTCGATCGGCGATTACGTCCTCACCGGCGGTGAGCTCCCGGCCCTGGTCGTGATCGACGCGGTGATCCGGCTGCTGCCCGGTGCGATCGACGAGTCCTCGACGGCGGAGGAGTCCTTTGCCTCCGGCCTCCTGGAGTACCCCCAGTACACCCGGCCGCCGTCGTTCCGGGGGATGGACGTCCCGTCGATCCTGACGTCCGGCGATCACGGGGCCGTTGCCCGCTGGCGCGAGGAGCGGGCCCGCGAGCGGACGCGAGAGCGGCGGCCCGATCTGCTCGAGCGCTGACTGCCTGATCGGCGGTCGTGCGGCCGTGAAGCGCCGCGGCGACGCGCCGTGGCGATGGGAGATCGATGACCGCGGCGCCCGGGCCCGCTCCCGAGTCATCAAGATGACTCCTCCTCCGGCGGGCGGGCGCGCGCGGTCGTTCTGCTATACTCCGCCGCCGGTCGATCGGTTCGGCCGTTTCCCGACTCCCCCAGCAGTTTTCGGCTGCCGATCACCCGACAAGGAACGCCCGTGACAGTCCTCGACGAAGTCGTTTCCGATCAGCTGCGCACGGATCTCCCCGAGATCGCGTCCGGCGACACCGTGAAGGTCTCGGCGAAGGTCATCGAGGGCAACCGCGAGCGCATCCAGGTCTTCGAGGGCGTCGTGATGCGCCTCCGGGGCGGTGGGATCACCCGCTCGATCACCGTCCGCCGGATCGCGAGCGGGGTCGGCGTGGAGCGGACCTTCAAGATCCACAGCCCGCGCATCGAGAAGATCGAGGTCGTCCGGCACGGCCAGGTCCGTCGCGCTCAGCTCTACTTCCTGCGCGACCGCGTCGGCAAGGCCGCGACGCTGCGGGAGCGGCGCGCCGGTCGCTGACCTTCGCCGGCAGCGCACGTCCTCCGACCCCGGGATCACCGGGGTCGTTCGATTCTCGGCCCGGTCGTCGCGGCGTCCCGGACGCCGATGAGCGGTGGGTGAGGAACCCGCGCTACCCTGACGGCCGATGGCCGTGATCGTCCCGACCCTTCGCCACGAGCGCCGGCTCTGGAACGCGGGGCATGCGCGGGTCGCCGGTGTGGACGAGGTCGGCGTGGCGCCGACGTGTGGTGCCGTCGTCGCGGCCGCGGTCATCATGAAGCCCGGCTGCCACCGGATCCCTGGCGTCCGCGACTCGAAGACGTTGTCGATGGGCCAGCGCGAGAAGCTCGCGCCGCTGATCCGCAAGCGGGCGATCGCCGTCGGCGTCGGGGCGGCCTCGGTCCGCGAGATCGACCAGCTCAACATCTACCACGCGACCCACCTCGCGATGCGTCGGGCGATCGCGCGACTCGGTGGACACGATCACGTGATCGTCGACGGCAACCGGATCGTGGGCTTCGAGGCCCAGGTCGGCCCGTACACGAACGTTGTCGACGGCGACGCGAAGGTCTATTCCATCGCCTGTGCCTCGGTGGTCGCGAAGGTCGTCCGCGATCGGATGATGATGCGGCTCGCCGCGCGGTACCCCGGCTACGGCTGGGAGCACAACCAGGGCTACGCGACCCGCGACCACCGCGACGCGATCCGCCGCCTGGGCCTCACGCCGTTCCATCGCCGGTCGTTCCTTGCCCTGCAGCGGACGCTCGCCGGCGATCAGCTCGCCTTCGACCTGCTCGCCGACCCCAACGCGTCATCGGAGCTCCACGACGTGCTCGAGCGCGAGGCGATCCCGGTGATGGCGGACGACGCGATGCTGGATTTCGGCGATCTCGTCCGCCTCGAGATCGACACGACCGTGGATCGCGAGGAGCTCGAGCTCGCCGATGACCTGGAGGTGATCGCGACGTAAGTCGGCGATGGCCGGCCGCAAAGCCCCACCTGGCAGGATCAGGCGGTGAGAACGGCGGTCCAGCGTCTGGGCGACGCGGCCGAGATGGCAGTCGCCGCCCGGCTCGTGGATGCCGGCTGGACGATCGTCGCCCGGCAGGTGCGGGTGGGTCGGGCGGAGCTCGACGTCGTGGCGGTCGACCCCGGGCCGCCGCGCGAGCTCGTCGTCGTGGAGGTCCGCTGGCGGGCCCGGCGAGACTACGGGCTGCCGGAAGAGACCGTCGATCGGGCCAAGCGAACGCGGATCCATCAAGCGGCATTCCGCTGGTCGTCGGAGAGACGTCCAGCGCTCGGACGGCTGCCGATCCGGTTCGACCTGGTCGTCGTCGAACCGGGCGAGGGGAGGGGGCCCGTGACCCTCCGTCATCATCGGGCGGCGTTCTGAGGTCGGGCCGGCTCGGCGGCGACCTCGTGCTACACTCCGCGGGCTTCGGCGCAGGCCGCAGCACCCACCCGGCGCGAACGCGCCGGAGATCACACGCGGACCGTTCCGACCGGGACGGTGCCGGGCGCGCGGAACGGTCGCTCGCACGAGCGGCGGGGAGGCGCAGGAGCCCGGAAACCCGGCGACGAGGTCCGCGGCGGAACGAAACCGACAGGAGGTCTCACCCCGTGCCGTCCGTCTCGATGCGGCAGCTGCTGGAAGCCGGCGTCCATTTCGGCCACCAGACGCGTCGCTGGAATCCCAAGATGCGCCCGTTCATCTTCGCGGAGCGCAACGGGATCCACATCATCGACCTGGCCCAGACGGTCAGGCATCTCGACTCGTCGCTCGAGTTCGTTCGCGAGACGGTCGCCCGGGGCGAGTTCGTCCTCTTCGTCGGGACGAAGAAGCAGGCCCAGGAGCCGATCGCCCAGGAGGCGACGCGGGCCGCCCAGCCGTACGTGAACAAGCGCTGGCTCGGCGGGATGCTGACGAACTTCACCACGATCAAGAAGCGGATCGCCCTGCTCGAACAGCTCGAGGCTCGCCGGGACACCGGCGATTTCGAGCGGATGACGAAGAAGGAGGCCGCCAAGCTGACCGATGAGCTCACCAAGCTCAACCTGACGGTCGGCGGGATGCGCAAGATGAAGCGCCTGCCGGGCGCCATCTTCGTCATCGACCCGCATCGCGAGCGGATCGCGGTCACCGAGGCCAACAAGCTCGAGGTCCCGGTCATCGCCACCGGGGACACGAACGTCGACCCTGACGAGATCGACCACATCATCCCCGCCAACGACGACGCGATCCGGTCGATCCGCCTCCTGTGCCAGCTCGTCGCGGATGCGGCGATCGAGGGCCAGCAGGAGCGGGCTGCCCGGGCGGCGGCGGAGCCGGAGCCGGAGGTGGCGATCACGGCCGAACCGGAGTACGACGAGTCGGCTTCCGACGAGCTCGTGGCTGCCCTCGCGGGCGGCGGCGCGCTCTCGTTCTCCCCGGACCTCGAGGAGGACGACGACCTGCTGCCCGGCGCGCGGCCGGCCCCGACGGAGCCCGTCGGCGCCCCGGCCCAGGCCGAGGCGACCCCGGACGAGATCGCGGCCGAGCTCGCTCGCGAGGCGGCCGAGAAGGAAGAGGCTGCGGCCGGCTGACCGCCGGTCGCGAACCCGTCACGTTCGTCCTGCGAACGTCCGGGCCTCGACGATCATTCACCCCCGACAAGCGCACGGCGATCGTCATCGATCGCCGGGACACCGAACAGGAGAGCCCACACGACATGGCGGACATCTCTGCCGCAGCGGTCAAGGAGCTTCGCGAGCGCACCGGCGCCGGCTTCATGGACTGCAAGAACGCCCTGGTCGAGGCGGACGGCGACCTTGACCGGGCGGTTGGCCTGCTCCGCGAGCGGGGTCTCGCTGCCGCCGCGAAGAAGCAGAGCCGCGACGCCCGCGAGGGCCTCGTCGGCAGCTACATCCATACCGGGGGACGCGTCGGGGTCCTGATCGAGGTCAATTGCGAGACGGACTTCGTGGCCCGGACCGAAGAGTTCCAGAAGCTCGTCCGCGATCTCGCGATCCAGGTCGCCGGGCTCTCGCCGCTCTACGTCGACGAGGACGCGATCCCGGCAGCGGATCTCGAGGCGAAGCGCCAGGAGCTGCTCGCCGACGAGGCCGTGCAGAAGAAGCCCGAGACGATCCGGCCGCAGATCGTCGAAGGGCAGCTGAAGAAGTGGTTCGCCCAGGTGTGCCTGCTCGACCAGCCGTTCCGGGACGAGGAGCGAACCGTCCGCGAGCTGATCACGGACCGGATCGCCACGATCGGCGAGAACATCCGCGTCCGGCGGTTCACGCGCTACGCCCTCGGGGAGGAGCTGTGAGCGAGGGCCGGAGGGCTTCGCCGACGGCGCCGGCCATGGCGGCCGGTGGGTCGGTCGCGCCCGACGACCTGCGCTATCGGCGGATCCTGCTGAAGCTGTCCGGCGAGGCACTGCTCGGTGATCGACCGTACGGCGTCGACCCGGCCTTCTGCGCCTTCATCGCCCGCCAGGTGGCCGAGGTCCATCGTCTCGGCGTCCAGGTCGGGATCGTCGTCGGCGGCGGCAACATCTTCCGGGGCCTCGCGGCCGCAGCCTCCGGCATGGACCGCGCGACCGGTGACTACATCGGGATGCTGGCGACCGTGATGAACGGTCTCGCCCTCCAGGACGCGCTCGAGCGGGCGGGCGTCCAGACGCGGGTGATGAGCGCGATCGCGATGAACGAGGTCGCCGAGCCATACATCCGCCGCCGCGCGGTGCGCCACCTCGAGAAGGGTCGGGTCGCGATCTTCGTCGCGGGAACGGGCAATCCGTACTTCACGACGGACACCGCCGCGGCCCTGCGGGCGGTCGAGATCGGTGCCGAGGTCCTCCTCAAGGCGACCAAGGTCGACGGCGTCTACGACGCCGACCCGCTGACCAACCCGGACGCCCGACGGTACGCTGAGCTGGAGTACGCGGACCTGCTGCGGGATCAGCTCAAGGTTCTCGACGCGACGGCGGTCTCGCTCTGCATGGAGAACGACCTCCCGATCGTGGTGTTCGACCTCAACAAGCCGGACAACATCACCCGCGTCGCCGCCGGGCAGCCCGTCGGCACGCGGATCGCCGGCGCTCCGAGCGCCGTCGGAGGAAGCCGATGAGCAGCGAGACGATCTCCTCGGCCGACCACAAGATGGGCCGCGCGATCGAGGCCATGGAGCGTGACTTCCAGGGCATCCGGACCGGCCGCGCCTCGACCGCGCTCGTCGAGCGGATCCACGTCGACTACTACGGGACCCAGACGCCGCTCAACCAGCTCGCCGGGATCAGCGTTCCCGAGTCCCACCAGATCGTGATCCAGCCGTGGGATCGAGTGGTCCTCGGCGCGATCGAGAAGGCGATCCAGAAGAGCGAGCTCGGCCTCGTCCCGAACGTGGACGGGACGGTCGTCCGGCTCAACATCCCACCCCTCACCGAGGAGCGTCGCAAGGATCTCGTCCGAGGCGTCCACAAACGGATGGAGGAGGCGCGGGTCGAGATCCGTAACCTCCGTCGGGATGCCGCCGACGACCTCAAGAAGGAGGAGCGCGACGGCAACGTCGGTGCCGACGAGGCCCGTCGCCAGCTCGACCAGCTCCAGCGCACGACCGATCGATGGATCGGCGAGGTCGACCGCCTCGGCGCCGCCAAGGAACAGGAGGTCATGGAGGTCTAGTGGCCGGATCGCCGCTCGCTCGGCCGACCGACGCGCCACCCACCGCGCATCGGCCGACGACTGCGGCCCCCGACGTTCCGGCGCCGGCCGGGGACGTCGTCCCGGACCGCCTCCTGCCTGACGCGGACCTGCCGCGCCACGTCGCGATCATCATGGATGGCAACCGCCGCTGGGCACGCCAGCGGGGCCTCGCCGAGGTCGAGGGTCACGCGGCGGGGGTCGAGGCGATCCGGACGCTGCTCCGGCACGCGGTCCGGCGGGGTGTTCCCGTCGTCACCGTTTATGCCTTCAGCCGCGAGAACTGGGCCCGCTCGGACGACGAGGTCCGCGCGTTGTTCGCGCTCCTCGAGGGGGCGATCCGGAGCGAGACGGCGGAGCTGAAGGCGCAGGGCGTCCGGATCCGCCTTCTCGGCCGGCTGGACGAGCTGCCGGAGGACACCCGGCGATCGATCGGCGACGCGCTCGCCGAGACGGCGGACGGCTCACGTCTGCTGCTCAACGTCGCCTTCAACTATGCGGGCCGGACGGAGCTCGTCGACGCTCTCCGGCGGATCGCGGCGCAGGGCGTCGATCCGGCGACGATCGACGAGACGACGATCTCCGACGCCCTCTACACCGCCGGCCTGCCGGATCCGGACCTCGTCATCCGGACTGGCGGCGAGCAGCGTCTCTCGAACTTCCTGATCTGGCAGGCGGCCTACGCCGAGCTCTACACGACGGAGGTCCTCTGGCCGGACTTCGGGGCCGACGCGTTCGACGCCGCGCTCCTGGAGTTCGCCAGCCGGACGCGCCGGTTCGGACGCTGAGCACGACGGCGCCCGTCCGGACGGGCACCCTCCGCCAGCGCACGACGACCGCGGCGATCCTCGTCCCGCCCCTCCTCGTCGCGCTCCTCCTTGGCGGACCGTGGATCGTGGCCCTCGTCGCGGTCGCGACCGCGCTCGCGGCGCGCGAGGCCTACACGCTCCTCACCGGCGCCGGGTATTCGACCCTCGCCTGGCTGGGGATCTCGTTCGCCCTTGCCATCGTC
>JBPYEM010000072.1:0-2217 GCA_051985205.1 Candidatus Limnocylindrales bacterium
CCTGTTCGCCTCGCACTACATCGAACGGATCGGCGACCGGGTGACGAACATCGCCGAGGACGTCGTGTTCCTCGGCAGCGGGGAGATCGAGGACCTGAACCCATGACCGACGGCCGCACCGCCGACCCGATCCGCGTCCTCTTCGTCGGGACGTCGAACGCGACGCGGTCGATCCTCGCCGAGGCGGTCCTGCGGCGCGTCGGCGGCGACCGGTTCGCCGTCGCCTCCGCCGGCATCGCCCCGACGGAGATCCACCCGCTGACGCATCGCGTCCTCGCCGATGCCGGCATCGACGACGCGTGGGCGACGCCCCGGCGGATCGAGGCATTCGCGGACGAGCCCTTCGACTACGTGATCACGGTCTGCGACGATGCCCGGGCCGTCTGCCCGGTCTTCCCGGGTGCCGACCAGTCGCTCCACTGGGGCTACAAGGACCCGGCCGGCGAGACCGGCGACGAGGCGGCGCAGCTGGCGGCCTTCCAGCGGGTCTTCACGGATCTCTCGGCCCGCGTCCGGCAGTTCGTGGTCGTGGCGGAACGCCACGGTCGGCTCGCGACCGCCTGACATGGCGGGGCCCGTCCGGATCCTCGTCCTGTGCACGGGGAACTCGTGCCGGTCGATCCTCGCGGAGGCGCTCTTCCGCGAGCTCGGCGGGTCGCGGGTCGCCGTCGACTCCGCGGGCAGCACCCCCGCCGGGACGGTCAACCCGCGGACGGAGCAGATCCTCGACGAAGTCGGCATCGACCATGCGTGGGCCCGCTCGAAGCCGATGACGGACTTCCTCGACCGGCCGTTCGACCACGTCATCACGGTCTGCGACGACGCGGCCGAGGTCTGCCCGGTCTTCCCGGGTCCGGCGCGGCGGACCCATTGGAGCATCCCCGACCCCGCGAAGGCGACCGGCCCGGACGAGGAGCAGCTCGCCGTGTACCGGGCCACGTATGCCGGCCTCCGGCAGCGGATCGGGGACTTCCTCGCTACCCTCCAGTCGTGACCGACCGCGGCGAACGGAAGCAGCTCTACCTCCTGCGCCACGCCGACGCGGGCGACCCCGAGGCGTGGACGGGCGACGACGATGCGCGGCCGCTCAGCCCGAAGGGTCGGGAGCAGGCGGAGCGGCTCGCGACGTTCCTCCATGGCGTGCGACTGACCGTCGACGCGGTGATCAGCTCGCCGAAGGTCCGCGCCAGGGAAACCGCCGAGATCGTGGCCGACGGCCTCGGCCAGCGCGGCAAGGTCCGGATCGACGATCGGCTCGCCAGCGGCGTCCGGCCGGCGACGGTCGACGACGTCTGTCAGGACGCCGGATCCCCGGCGCGCATCGTGATCGTCGGACACGACCCGGACTTCAGCGCGCTCCTGTCGACGCTGGCCGGCGCCCCGGAGCTCACGATGAAGAAGGGCGCCATGGCCCGCGTCGACGTCCGGGGACGCGTCGCGGAGGCGGACGGGACGCTCCGCTGGCTCGTTCCGCCCGAGCTGCTGGACCGGGAGCGCCGCTGACCGACGCTGCCCGGGAGCCGCCCGGACCGCCCTCGCGAACTCGACACTTGTCCATGCGGCGACGGATCGGCGTCCATGTCGTCACGACGGCCGTGGGCACGAGGATGACGGCGTCACCTGCTCACAGCCGGAAGGTCCAACGAATGCAGTCAGTTGCCGCCTACTACGTCCTGGTCGCCTCGGAGATCGCCAATGAGGCGAGCGCCAAGGCTCGCTACGACCACGCGCCGCGGAGGCGCTCGCGTCTCACGGAGCTCCTCGGCTCCATCACGCGTCCCGTCCGCCGGACCGCCGCCGCCGCCTGACCCGCGGCTGACGCCGGCCCTCATCGGGTCCCGCTCAGCAGGCCCGCTCAGCCGGCCCCGGCCGGCGCGACGACGTCGACCGTCAGCTCGTCGTCGCCGAGCCCGGCGTCCGCCGGGAACGGCAGGGCGATCGGGTCCGTCGCGAGGCGGCTCCGGCCGGCCGCGTCGAAGCGGTCCAGCCCGAGATCGCCGACGTCGACGACGTCCGTCACGCCGCGGATCGCGAGATCCGCCGCGGCGCGAGCGACGCCCGGGCCCCACATCATCCCGTGGCCTCCGGCGGACGCGATCGTCAGCCCGCCGATCGAGGACCCGTCCGGCCGGATGCCCGGGCCGAGGATGGGCAGGTGGTCGGGCGTGAAGTCGATCGTGGCCGCCCAGATCTTCCGGAGGCCCAGGTCCCGCGTGA
>JBPYEM010000073.1:0-3036 GCA_051985205.1 Candidatus Limnocylindrales bacterium
TCGCATCGAACAGGACCTGGACCTCGATGTGGCGAGGACCCTCGATCAGTCGCTCGAGGATCAGGCGATCGTCACCGAATGACGAGGCGGCCTCTCGGCGCGCGGCGGCCAGCGCCGCCGCCAGGTCACGCGCCTTGCGAACGGTCCGCATCCCCTTGCCGCCACCGCCGGCAGCCGGCTTGACGAGCAGCGGGTAGCCGATCCGGCGGGCGGCGCGGGCAAGGGACGCGTCGTCCTGGGCATCGGCGTCGTAGCCCGCGACCGTCGGGATCCCGAGCTCGCGCGCGAGCCGTCGCGCGGCGGCCTTGTCGCCCATCGCCCGGATCGCGCGCGGCGGCGGGCCGATCCAGCGGATCCCGGCGGCTTCGACCGCGGCGGCGAAGTCGGCGCTCTCGGCGAGGAACCCGAAGCCGGGGTGGAGCGCATCCGCGGCCGCGGCCGTCGCGGCCGACACGACCGCGCCGATATCCAGGAGGTCCAGGGCGCCGGGACCGTCGGTCGTCGGGACGATGGCGGCGATCCCGAGTCGATCGCAGGTGCGTCGGATCCGGGCAGCGATCTCGCCGCGGTTCGCGACGAACAGGCGGGCGATGACGATCGAATCGTCGGGCCGATCCGCTGCTCGTTCGCCATCTCGCGACGCGAATGCGTCCAACGCGTCAGACGCGACACGCCAGCGGCCACCGATTCGTCGGGCCGGCAGGCGCCCCGTGGCAATCCACCGCTGAACGGAGCGTGTCGTCGCCCCGATCCGCGCGGCGGCCTGGCTCGGTGAGAGCTCGTCAGACATCGTTGGCGCGATTGTCGTGTCCGCCGCGTGCCGAGCGCAACCTGGTCGGCGCCGCGGCGCCTACAGGCCGAGACCCTGTGCGATCAGGATCAGGCCGAACGCGACGAACGCGACAGCGGCGCCGATGCGGATCGCCCGCTCCGGCAGCTTCGCTCCGAGCACCCTCCCAACCCCGATCGCGATCGCGTCGGCGACGACCATCCCGGCGGTCGAGCCGGCCCACGTCCCGATCGCGTCCTCGTGCGTCGCGAGCGTGACCGTCGCGAGCATCGTCTTGTCGCCCAGCTCCGCGAGGAAGAACGCGGTACCCACGGTGAGCATCACGGACCGGGTGGCATCCCGCCGCGATCGCTCTTCGTCCGCGCCGCCGAGCACGTCCCCCCGAAGCGTCCAGACGGCGAAGCCGAGGAACGCGAGCCCGGCGACGATCGAGACCACGTTCGCCGGCAGGACCGCGGCGACGGTCGCGCCGAGGATCACGGAGCCGAGGTGGACGAGGGCCGTCGCGATCGAGATCGCGACCAGGACCGACAGGGCGGGAAAGCGCGTCGCGAACGCGAGCGCCATCAGCTGGCTCTTGTCTCCCAGCTCGGCGATGAAGATCACCCCGAACGAGAGCAGGAACGCGTTCACGGAACGGGCTGGCGGATCGGCCGGGTCACGGCTCCTCGTCGGGCGCCCAGGCGGGCTTGCGCTTCTCGACGAAGGCCCGGAACCCTTCCTGCGCCTCCTCGGTCACCCGCTGGCGCGCGATCACGCGAGCCGTGTGCCACTTCGCCGACCCGTGGCCGAGCCCCCGCACCTCGCGGACGATCGCCTTCGCCGCTCGCGCCGCCGTGGGACCAGAGGCGAGGACGTCGCCCACGGCGGCTTCGACCGCCATGTCCAGCGCCTGGATCCCCTCCACGACTTCGTGGACCAGCCCGATCCGTTGGGCCCGGAACGCGTCGAACCGTCGGCCGCCCGGGAACAGCGCTCGCGCATGGGTCTCGCCGATCCGCGCCACGACGAACGGCGAGATCACCGCGGGCAGGATCCCGAGTCGTGTCTCCGTGAAGCCGAACTTCGCGCCGGCTTCGGCGATCACGAGGTCGGACACGGCGCACAGGCCGGCACCGCCTCCGAGCGCGCCGCCCTGGACGCGGGCGATCACCGGCACCGGGCAGGTGTCGATCGTCTCGAGCATGTCGGCCATCGCCATCGCGTCCCCCTCGTTGGCCTCGACACTGAGTCTGATCGCCGCGCGCATCCAGTCGATGTCCGCCCCGGCCGAGAACGTCGGACCGTCGCCGGCGAGGACGACGACGCGGAGCTCCGTGGGCCCTTCGCGCGACAGGCTCGCGAACGCCTTCCGCAGCTCGTCGATGAGGACCGCGTTGAAGGCGTTGTGCACGTCGGGCCGGGTGAGCGCGACGCGCGCCACCGCGTCGTTGGGTCCGGACCGGTCCACGCGGACGAGGGACGTCACCGCGGGATCGTAGCCCGCGCGTCGATCGGGCCGGGCCGTCGACCGAACGGCGTGTCGCCCGGCAGCGATCCCCCCGCCGCGATCAGCCGGCCGGATCCACCCGATACAGCGCCCGGGTCCAGATCTCGGCCAGGCCCATGGCCTCCAGGTTGGCCGCGGAGGTCGTGGCCGCGTCGGCGCTCGCGGTGACGCGACGGCAGCCGGCCTCGGCCGCGCGACGGACACGCTCCGCGATCAGCGCTCGCTGGATCCCGCGCCCCCGGGCCCAGGGCAGGACGGCGCCGCCGCCGAGCCACGCGACGCGCCGACGCGTGAACGTCGCGGCCGCAGCGGCGACCCGGCCGTCGAGCGTCGCGATCAATGGGTGCTCGCCCCTGGAGCGCGCCAGGATCGGCCCGAACCGTCCCCACGCCTCGTCGCCACCCTCCCCGCCGAAGGCAGCGGCGAGGACGCCGACCCAGGCTCCGACCTCCTGCTCGTCGGTCGGGTCGACGGCACGGATCTCGAGACCCGGAACCGGAGCACCCGTCCGCTCGAGGACGGCGTCGACGCTCGCCGCGTGCACGCCGTGCAGCTCCTCCGCAACGGCACCGTCCCACGGCGGTTCGTCGGCGCCCGCGACGATCCAGCCCGGGGCGCCGGCCGCCCCGAAGAACCGCCGGATCTCGGGGATGACGATCGGGATCTGGCGGACCCCGAACGCCCGGTTGAACACCGAACCCGGCAGCGTCGGCGCGGCGGCCGCCGCGAGATCCCCGTGGCGGAGGACGGCGACCTC
>JBPYEM010000074.1:0-4539 GCA_051985205.1 Candidatus Limnocylindrales bacterium
TCACGCGGCCCGCGCTCATCGGGGCATTCGCGCGGGCCGCGCGCGCGGATCACGACCCGGGTCATGCTCTCGAGACGGAGACCTCGACCTCGTCGCCGATCGATGTCCGCGACGCCTTCAGCGCCGCGTGGCTGACCCCGATGCAGTACCCGCCGCCCGCGACCAGCATCCCGCTCCCGGTGAACGCTGCGCCGGCGAGCGTGCCGCTGACCCGATATTGCTTCCGCCCGCCGAGCCGCTCCACGAGCTCGCCCGGGACGTCGACGACGGCCAAGCCCTTGCCGGCGCCGGGGTCCCAGTACCGGACCCGGCCTCGAAACGTGACCGACCCACCGTCAGCCATGGCGGTCCTCCTTGCGACCGACGGCTAGCATCGCACCATGCCCACCCGGAAGGAGCTCCTCGAGATCGGCGGTCGCGAGGTCTCGATCTCGAACCCGGACAAGGTCTACTTCCCCGAGACCGGCTACACGAAGATGGACCTGGTCTCGTACTACCTCGCGGTTGCGGACGGGGCGTTGCGCGGCGCCGGCGGCCGGCCGATGGCCCTCAAGCGTTTCGTCGACGGCGCCGCCGGTGAGCCGTTCTTCCAGAAGCGGGCCCCGGACAACAAGCCGGACTGGATCCGGACCGCGGAGCTGACGTTCCCGTCGGGGCGGACGGCCGACGAGATCGTCCTCGACGACCCGGCCGGTCTTGCCTGGGTCGTGAACCTCGGCTGCATCGACCTGAACCCGCACCCGGTCCGGGCCGACGACCTCGACCATCCCGACGAGCTGCGGGTGGACCTCGACCCGATCCCGGGAGTGCCCTGGTCGCAGGTCCGCGACGTGGCGACCGTCTGTCAGGAGGCGCTCGAGGCGGTCGGCCTCGTCGGCTGGCCGAAGACGTCCGGCTCACGTGGGATCCACATCAACGTCCGGATCGAGCGGCGCTGGACCTACACGGAGGTCCGGCGCGCGGCCCTCGCGCTGGCCCGGGACGTGGAACGGCGGGCGCCGACGATCGCGACGAGCAAGTGGTGGAAGGAGGAGCGCCACGGCGTGTTCCTGGACTACAACCAGAACGCCAAGGACCGGACCGTCGCGTCCGCCTACTCCGTTCGACCCCTACCCGACGCCCGGGTCTCCATGCCGCTCCGATGGTCCGAGGTGGCGGACGTCGTCGCGGAGGATTTCACGCTCGCGACCGTGCCCGCGATCTACGCGGATCGCGGCGATGCGGGCGCCGGCATCGACGAGGCGATCGGGTCGCTGGACGCGCTGCTCGAGCTCAGCCGCCGGGACGAGGCGGAGGGGCTCGGCGACGCCCCATGGCCGCCGAACTACGCGAAGCAGGCCGGCGAACCGCCCCGCGTCCAGCCATCGCGGGCACGACGTCCGAAGGGCGAGTACGACGAAGGCCGCGGCATCGAGGGTGGGCCGCCGCCGGAGGTCCAGGCGGAACGCGCGGCGGCGGTCGCGGCGGGCGACCGGAACGCCGGACTGCCGACGGAATGGCCCGGGATGCCGCCGCGGGGAACGCCGGGCGGCTCCCGCCCCACGCCGACCGGCCGCCGGAAGACGAACATCCCGGTCATCGAGATCAGCCGGGCCGCAACCAAGGCCGAGGCGCTGGAAGGTCTCGAGCGGTGGAAGACCCGTCATCCGGCGGCGGCAGCGCACCTGGAGCCGGCGGACATCCTCACGGACGGGATGCGTGGCCGCTCCTCGCTCTGGTACCGGGTCCGGGTGAACCTGATCCACGTCCCGGAGGCCGACCGACCACCGCAGGAGGCGCTCGACCCGGACTACGACCCGTGGGCCGGCTTCGAGTGGCCGGACCGCAGCGGTCAGCTGGAGCGGGCGCCCCGGAAGAAGACCACCTGATCGAGGATCGTCAGGTTCACGGAATGGCGAAGACCACCGTCACCTGCGCGGTGACGTCCTGGGTGCCGGGCTGGACCGGCGTCGCGATAGACCCGTCGACCGCCTTGCCGGCGGCCATCATCATCGGGTAGGGCGTCGCCACGTTGACGTCCGTCATGGCGACGACTGCGCCGAGCGAGACGTTGCCGGCCCTGGCCATCGCATCGGCGCTGGCCCTCGCTGCCGCCACGGCCGCGGCCCGCGCCTGGTTCATCGCGGCGTCCGGATCCGCGAGCTCGAACGAGACGCCGCTGACGTCGGTCGCGCCCTTCGCCGTGGCGACATCGACGACGTCGCCGACCTTGTCCAGGTCGCGGACGGTGACCTGCAGCTGCTCGCTGATGGAGTAGCCGACGATCTTGCCCGGAGCGTTGTTCGCGTATTGCGGGTAGAGGTTCAGCCCGACCGTGCGGACGTCGGCGTCGGCGATGCCGAGGGCCTTGATCGCGGCGATGACCCCGGTCATCGCGGCCGCCGCCGTGGATCGAGCGGCCTTGACGGACGGCTGGGTCGACGAATACCCGACGGTGACCCGGGCGACGTCCGGAACGACTGTCGTCTTGCCCGTTCCGGTGACGGTGATCGTGTGTGTCGCCGGATCGGTCGAGGTCGGAGCGGCGGCCACCGGGCCATTGTGCACGGATAGCGCGGCGGCGGCGACGATGAGAGCGCCGATCGCGGACAGCCCGATCGAACGGATGCGGTCGTTCATGAAATCTCACCCTGCTGGTCTCGCCGCGGAGTCGGCGGCGCTGGCCGAGGGACGACCGACGATCGGCTGCGGTTCCCGGACGTGAGGCGGAGGCGCACCGATTTGCAATGCGTCTGCGTCGCGGCCGGCGAGAAGTCCCGGCTGGCGTGACTTCCCGGACCGGCCGTAAGGACGGACGATCGGTGGGCCTCAGCCGCTGGAGATGACGATGCAGCTCACCATTCGAAGCCTGTTGCTCATCATCGCGTTCATCCTGTTCCTGCTCGCGGCATTCGGCGTCGACCTCGGGAAGATCTCCCTCGTGGCACTCGGCCTGGCCGTCTTCGCCGCCGCCTTCATCGTTCCCGAGACGGTCGTCGGCCGCCGCTAGGACGTCGCCCGGCCCGGCCGGCCGGGATCCTCGAACCGCTCAGCCGCCGAAGATCTTCGCGATCTCGAACGCGGCCGTCTCCTCGAGCTGGTCGTAGCGGCACGCCTCCGGCGGCTTGTCCGGGCGCCAGCGCTGGAACGTCGTCGCGTGCCGGAACCGGTCGCCCTGGAGGTGGTCGTAGGCGACCTCCGCGACTCGCTCGATCCGGAGCGGCTCCCAGGAGAGGTCCTTGCCACGGTTCCAGCGCGACGTGGCGCCGGGCAGGCGCTGTCCGGACGCGTCCGCGGAGCCCATAGCCGCCCAGTCGGCCCACTCCTGCCAGGGATGTCCCTCCGATGCCCGCTGGCGGAGCGGTTCGAGCTCCGTCGCGAGCGCGGCCCGGCGGTCCCACGAGAACGACGACGTGATGCCGACGTGGTGGAGCTTGCCCGCGTCGTCGTACAGGCCAAGCAGCAGGGACCCGATGTGGGTCCCGGGACCGTTCTTGTGCCAGCGGAAGCCGGCGACGACGCAGTCCGCCGTCCGCTGGTGCTTGATCTTCAGCATCGCCCGCTTCCCGGGCTGGTACGGCGCGTCGAGCCGCTTCGCGACGACGCCATCGAGGCCGGCTCCCTCGAACCGGTCGAACCAGTCGGCGGCCAGCGCCCGATCCCGGGTCGCCGGCGTCAGGTGGATCGGCGATTCGACGCCGCGGAAGGCCGCCTCGAGCCGGCTGCGCCGATCCGCTTGGGGCACCGCCCGGAGATCCTCGTCATCGAGCGCGAGCAGGTCCCAGCCCACGAAGCTCGCCGGTGTCTCCCCGGCCAGCATCCGCACCCGCGACTCGGCGGGGTGGATCCGCAGGAGCAGCGCCTCGAAGTCCAGCTCGCCGTCCCGGGCGATCACGACCTCGCCGTCGACCACGCAGCGCTCGGGAAGCGACGCCCGGATCGGCTCCGCGAGCTCCGGGAAGTAGCGGTCAAGCGGCTTCAGGTCGCGGCTCTGGATCAACGTCTCGTCGCCATCCCGGAAGACGATCGCGCGGAAGCCGTCCCATTTCGGCTCGAACAGCCAGCCGTCGCCCTCAGGTAAGGCATCCGCCGCTTTCGCGAGCATCGGCTCGATCGGCGAGTCGAAGGGGAGACGCATCGCCCGATAGTAGCGGCCGGGGACGGCGAGGCCCGGAACCGCTGGTCGCGGTGCGCCGCGGTCGAGGCGCGCCGCGGTCGCGGTCGCGGTCGCGCAGCGGTCGCGGAGCGGTCGCGGTCGCGGTCGCGGACCCAATCCACCGTCTCTCGTTCCGCTCGCCGGGAACCGAGGTCGGCGATCCGGCGTCCGGGACGTGCGCTGCCGCCGGCCGTCGGCCGGCCAGGGCGCACACGGAGGACCGCGCGATGCGCAGCCCCTTCCGCGGCGGTCGACCGGGCCGGTCGAGCGTCGCTCCCCTCCTGCTTCCGTTCCTCGTGGGGGTCATTGCCGCCTGCGGCGCCTCGGCGGCCGCTTCAGCCGGTCCAGCCGGCGAACCCGAGAACGGAGGCAACGTCGGGGCGGCATCGGTTGGGCCGGCATTC
>JBPYEM010000075.1:0-3102 GCA_051985205.1 Candidatus Limnocylindrales bacterium
TCTCGGTCACCTCGCGCTCGCGAGGGCGGCCCGGGACAGGCTCGGCCTCGAGCGAGTACTGGTGACGCCGGCCGCCATGCCGCCGCACAAGCCCGGCCGGCCGGTGACGCCGGCGGAGACGCGTCTCGCCCTCGTGCGCGCCGGGATCGCCGGGGAGGATCGGCTGGAGCCGAGCCGCCTGGAGCTCGACCGCGCGGGACCGTCGTGGACGGTCGACACACTCGCCGCGATCGCGGACGCGGAGCGTCGAGGGGGCCGTGAGCCGGACCTCACCCTGATCCTGTCCGCCGACTCGTTCGCCGGGTTCTCGACCTGGCACCAGCCGGCGCAGATCCTCGACCTCGCCCGGATCGCGGTCGCGCTACGTGCCGGCCACCCATCGCCGGACCTCGAGGCGTGCGATCGCGCGTTCCCGGGACGCGATGACCGCGTCGTCGCCTTCGCGGCCCCACCCGTCGACGTCTCGGCGTCGGAGATCCGCCGACGGGCGGCGCGCGGTGAATCCCTCGCCGGGCTGGTTCCGGATGGCGTCGAGGCGTTGATCCGGCGCGATCGGCTGTATCGTCAACCCGACCGCCAGGAGGACTGATCTGCCCGTGACCGACCCGCTGCCCGACGCGACCCCGACCCGTGGCCGACGAGCCTCAGCATCAGCGCCCCGACCCGACGGCCTTCCCAACCGGGGATCAGCCGCGGCGGAGTCGGCCGCAGTGGCAGCGTCGGAGCGACCGCCGCTCGACGTGGCCCGCCGGATCGTCGAGCTCGCCGAGGACAAGAAGGCGGCAGACATCGTGCTCCTGGACCTCTCGGGCCTGACGACGCTCGCCGATGCCTTCGTCATCTGCTCCGGCGGCTCGGAGCGGCAGCTCGACGCCATCGCCGACGGCATCGTCGAGGGCATGCGGGCGGAGAAGGTCCGGCCGATCGGCCGCGAGGGCACCGCGTCGTCGCACTGGGTCCTCGTCGACTTCGGCTCTGTCGTCGTCCATGTCTTCACGCCGCCCGAGCGCGACTACTACTCGATCGAGAAGCACTGGTCCGAGGCGAAGGTGGTGCTTCGCGTCCAATGACGGCCGCGGCGGGACCACGCTCGCAGACGTGATCAGGAGATCGCCCTAGCCCGAGTACCGCGCGCACGGCGGTACCGTCGGGTCATGTCCGCGCCACGCGGCGCACCGCAGCATCGGGTCAGTGGCCGATCGCCCGATCGACCGACACGAGGCTCAACGGACCCGCCCGATGTCCCGACTTCGCGAGCGCTGCCCTGGCTGCAGCCGGCGCCTGATCACCACCCGGTTCGACACCACGTTCCGGATGTCCGATCGGAGCGAGCGGCTCTGCTTCGGCATCCCGGGTGGGCTGTGCGAGGACTGCCACCAGCTCTACATCGATCCGGAGCTGATCGAGCTGCTCGACCTCCGCGACGGGCGTTGCGTCTTCGCGATCGAGTCCGATCTCGTCGTCCAGGAACAGGCCTGGTCTTCCGCGGATTGATGGCGACAACATCGGCCGTCGCACCAGGATGGCCATGGCGGTGTTGAAGACTCTGCTCCTCGCTCACGGACCTCGAAGTCCGCTCGCTCGGGTGCTCCGCTTCGCCTTGCCCTGACCGCCCTGCTGCGACGAACGCAGGTGAATGAGCCTATCGGGCGACGGCCGCCGGCGGGGCCACGAAGTCCGCGATCCAGAGCGTGAACGCCAGGCGATGCTGGGCGTCGCCGCCGCCACGCCCCGGGGCACCCTTCACCGTCGCCTCGACCTCCAGCAGCCCGTCGAGGGCCGCCTCCAGCTCCGCGGGCTTCCACCGCCGAGCCTGAGCGACGAGGCGCTCGACCCGATACGCGCTCATGATCCCCATCGGCTTGCCGATCTCGACCGCGGTGCGGGCCGTCCTCGCCCGATCGAGGACCTCGATGAGCTCGCGGATGCGGCGATGCAGGACCGCCACGATGATGAGCTCCGGTGTCGTCTCGCCAAGGGTTCCGAGGAGTCGCGTCGCCTTCGGTCCGTCGCGGTCGCCGACGGCGTCGGCCAGGGCCCACGCGGAACCGGGGATCGCCTCGGACACGAGATCGGCAACGTCGTCGGCCGTGATCGACGCATCGGGCCGGTAGGTCGCGAGCTTCTCGAGCTCCATCGAGGCCCGTCGCGTCTGGTCCCGTCGGTCCGCATCACCCTCACGGACGAAGCCACCGATCCGCCGCGCGAGCTCCTTGGCCGCGCCGGCACCCAGGTGGATACCGCGATCGCGAGCTTCGCTCTCGATCCAGATCGCGAGCCCGCCCTCCTTCGGCGACTCGTGGTTCCGGACGAGACCGCCGGCCGCCTGGATCGCGGTCGCGAGCTTCGCCTGGCCGGGACCCTTCGCGCCGCTGGCTGATTGCTCGACGAACACGAGGCCGTTCCCGGGCGCGACGAGCTCGACCGTGCCCAGCAGCGCGTCGCGATCCTCGGACTTGACGGTCAGCGCGCCGGGGTTCGAGACGACCGCGAGCGTTCCGCCGCCGAACAGCACCGGTGAGGCGACACGCGTCCGGAGCTGGTCGATCTGGCCGGACGCGAGGTTGCGATTGCCGCGGAGCTCCCAGCGTTCGAGTGGCCCGGAATCCCCGCCGATCCGGACCGCGAGGGCCTGGACCGTGCGGCCGATCGCGAGGTCGTCGTCGCCGAACAGATAGGCCAGGGGTGCCGCGGCGGTCATCCGCCCGATGGTATCCCGCACGTGAACGCGAACCGGGCGGGGACGAACGATCTCGACGGCGGTGACGCCGTCCGGACCGGCGTGGCGCCCACGCCGAGGCCGGCCGAGATCGCCCGCCGCGCCAGGTCGAGCTCGGCGAGGGTCGCGTCGGGCAGGGCCGCTCGACGCGCTCCGGATGCCGCGACACCCACCCGGCCTTCGGGCGAGATCGTCACGGAGACGGAGCCGTCGGTGTCCGTTCGCAGGACCCGGGCGCCGGTCGCAACGAGGCGGTCGATCGTCGAACCAGCCGGGTGGCCGTACGGGTTGCCGGCGCCTGCCGACACGATCGCGACGGACGGCCGGACGGCGTCGAGGAAGGTCGGCGTTGAGGCAGTCGCGCTGCCGTGATGGGCGACCTT
>JBPYEM010000076.1:0-2758 GCA_051985205.1 Candidatus Limnocylindrales bacterium
GGGTCGTCACGAGCGCCGGCTGGCGGCCGCACGCCGACCAGATCGGCCAGACGGGACTGCGCATCGCGCCCGATCTCTACATCGCCTGCGGAATCAGCGGCGCGATCCAGCACATCGTCGGCTGCAAGGCGGCCAAGCACATCCTCGCGATCAACACGGACGCCGAGGCGCCGATCATGTCGGTCGCCGACTATGCCGTGATCGGCGACCTCCATGCCGTGGTCCCGGCGATCTCGGCCGAGATCCGGAGTCGCCGCGGCTAGCTCGTGATGGGACCGGTCATCCCGGGCGCCGGTCGCGCGCGAGATCTCGGGCTTGCCCGGGCACTGTCGATCGTCAGCGTCGTCTGGGGCGCGCTCGCGGCCGTCGGCGCAATCGTTCTCGGGCTCGCGAGCGGCACCCTGTCGCTGATCGGGTTCGGGCTCGATTCCGGCATCGACAGCTGTGCCTCGATCGCCCTCATCTGGCGGTTCCAGATCGAGGCACGCGATCCGGATCGGGCGCTCCGGGTCGAACATCTCGCCGAGCGCATCGTGGGCGCGGTGCTGGTCGTCGCAAGCGTCTTCCTCGCGGTGGGCGCGGCCCGTGCGCTCGTGGTCGGCGGCGAGATCCACCCAGGGACGGCCCAGCTGGTCCTGCTCGTCGCGTCCCTGGTCGTCCTGCCACCGCTCGCCGTCGCGAAGCGCCGGGTTTCCGGTCGCCTCGGGAGCCGGGCCCTCCGCAACGACGCGCTGCTCACCGCCGCCGCGGCCGTGCTCGCCCTGATCGCCCTGGTCGCGGGCGAGGTCAGCTCGCTCGGTCTGACCTGGGCAGACCCGATCGGGTCGATCCTGATCGCGGCGGTCCTCGGCCGGGAAAGCCTCCCCAGCCTCAGCGAGACATCCGGGCCGGAAGCAGGATCGTGATCGGGCCGCTCACCGGGGCTTATCGAGCCGGTGCTGGGCGACGAACGCAGCGGCCTGGGCGCGCCGCTCCAGGTTCAGCTTCGCGAGGATCGAGCTGACGTAGTTCTTCACGGTCTTGTCGGACAGGAAGATCTCGCTCGCGATCTCCTTGTTCGTCTTGCCCTCCGCGACCAGCATCAGGATCTTCCGCTCCTGGGGAGTCAGCCCGGCCAGCTCGTCGTGGACCTCGCCGGCGGCGATCTGGCGGACGCGGGCGAGAACCTTCTCGGTGACCGCGGGGTCGAGCAGCGACTCCCCGCGACCGACCGCCTCGAGAGCGGCGATCAGGTCGCGCGCCCGGATCTGCTTGAGCAGGTAGCCGGAGGCGCCGGCGACGATCGCGGAGAAGACGGCCTCGTCGTCCGGGAAGGACGTCAGCATCACGACTCTTGTCTCCGGGAGCTCTGCCCGGATGTCGCGACAGGCTTCGACGCCGGAGCCATCCGGCAGGCGGACGTCCATGACGACCAGGTCCGGCCGGAACCGACGGGCCTGGGCGAGCGCCTCCTCGACCGTGCCCGCCTCCGCCACGACCTGGAACCCGGGCCGGCGGTCGATCAGCGCGACGAGGCCCTGCCGGACGACCTCGTGGTCATCGACGACGAGCAGACGGAGGGCATGCTCCTGGCCGCCGCTCCGCGGGCTGGCATTCGAGTCGCCGGTCATCAGTGAGCCGCCGGCAGCACGAGTCGGACGCGGGTCCCGGCTCCGCGGGTGCTCTCGACGAAGAGGCGGCCACCCACCGCCTCGGCTCGGACGCTCATGTTCACGAGCCCATGATGGCCGTCGATCCGTGGCGAGCTCGGATCGAAGCCGACGCCGTCGTCGGCGATCTCGAGGACCGAGGCGGCGCCATCCCGCCGCAGCGACACGTCGATCCGCCTCGCCTTCGCGTGGCGTGCCGCGTTGCTGAGCGCCTCGCGGACCAGCGACAGGAGCTCGACACCGGCCTCCGCGGGCAAACCTGGGTCCGCTGCCGGGTCGAGCGTCGCGACGACGTCGATCAAGCCGCCGTCTCGGACCTCCTGTGCGAGCGCCGCGATGCCGGCCACGACCTGGCTGCCGTCGACCGCCTCGGGGCGGAGTCCGTAGATGAAGTTCCGGATGTCGCGGATCGACAGGTGGAGCGCCTCGATCGCCGCATCCACCCGGCGCTCCGCCTCGGCGGGCGCATCGGTCATGAGGTCCGGCACATCCTCGAGCGAGAGGGATACGCCGTAGAGCGACTGGATGATCCCGTCATGCAGGTCGCGGCCGATCCGTTCGCGCTCGTCCGCAACCGCCAGACGCGTCGCGGCGACGTGGAGTCGCGCATTGTCGATGGCGATCCCGGCGTGCAGGGCAAAGGTCTCGACGAGGCTCTGATCGGCCTCCGAGAACTCGCGGGCGCCGCGCTTGTTCGTGAGATACAGGTTCCCGACGGAGACACCGTGCGCGGTCACCGGGACGCCCAGGAACGATGACATCGGCGGGTGGTTCGGCGGGAAGCCGGACGAATCGGGGTGTCTCGCGATCGCGGGGATCCGGTACGACCGGCCCTCGCGGATGATCAGGCCCAGCAGCCCCCGTCCTGCCGGCAGGTCGCCGATCGCCGCCCGGACATGGGGATCCATGCCGGCCGTGATGAACCGCTCGATCCGGCCGCCCGAGCCGACGATCCCAAGGGCGGCGTACTCCGCGTCGACGAGGTCTCGCACGCGGTCGACGATCAGCTGGAGGACCTCGTCGACCCCGCGGACACCGGCGATCGCCCGGGCGGCCTCGTCCAGCGCGGCGAGGGCGGCGACGTCCGGCGACGCGCCAGTCCCGGCGGC
>JBPYEM010000077.1:0-6075 GCA_051985205.1 Candidatus Limnocylindrales bacterium
CGGTCGTATCTCGGCGGAACCGGCTCCATCCAGTACGGGCTCAAGGGCCTGGTCGCGAATGCGACGTACGGGGTGGAGGTTCGACCCGGGACCTGCGCCCGGCTCGGCGCCGTCGCGCTCCGGCTGCCGGCGGTCCGGACGTCCAGCGTCGGCGCCGTGGCGACGACGGCGGCAATCCCCGCGGGCGACATGTCGTGGTTCTGGTCCGCCGCGCGCACGCCCAGCTTCGTCACCAGGATCGTGAGCGGCACGTCGATCCGCTGCGGGTCGTTCGCGTTCGCCCAAGCCACCCGCATCGCCATCCCGACGCTCGGCATCGACCTGCCCATCATCCGCGGTCCGTCCGGCTATCCGTACTGCCGCGTGGCGATGTACGTCCCCCAGGTAGCCCAACCGCGAGAGCCGGGGATCACCTTCCTCTATGCCCACGCGCGGACGGGCATGTTCCTACCATTGCTCAGCCGCTGGCGAACCAGCCGCGGCGCGAGTCTGATCGGCCGAACCGTGAAGGTCTGGACGAGCGACAGCCGCGTCAGTTACTACCGGATCGTCAGGGTCCGGGTCACGTCGACCCCGATGGCCGGCGTCACGTCCCTGCGGCAGGAACGACTCTGGCTGCAGACCTCGACCGGGCCCAACACGAGGTATCCGAAGCTGATCGTCGAGGCGGTTCGATACGCGACCCTGCGAACGACGTATGCGGCCTCCCATCCCGCCGCTCACCCCGTGACCTGCTGACGGGTTCGCGGCCTAGACTCCGGGCGATGCGAACGCTGGAACATGCCGGCTCGACGCCGCGGAGGAAAGGCAGGACATGGAGGCCAGCACCCGAGTCCGTCTGAGCTCCGAGCCAGATGCGACCCGAGACGAGATCGACGCCATCGAGGGGGCGATCGACCGCTGGAACATGGAGGTCACGGGCGTCCGCGACTTCCACCAGGTGGCCATCTTCCTCCGTGACGAGCGTGACCGGATCCGGGGCGGCGTCACGGGCGGCGTCTGGGGTGGCTGGTTGCACATCATCGGCCTGTGGGTCGACGAGGAGCTGCGCGGCCAGGGCTTCGGCCACGGGCTGATCCTCGCCGCCGAGACGGAAGCGCGTGCCGCCGGCGCGAGCCGGTCGTTCCTCGAGACGCACTCGTTCCAGGCGCCGGGACTCTATCGCCGGCTGGGCTACGAGTCGTTCGCCGAGATCGAGGACTATCCGCCCGGCGAGACGCAGCTGTTCATGCGCAAGGAGCTGGACTGAGGCGTTTGACGCGCCCGGGCCGTACGTTCGTCCGTGTGGCCACGATGTCGGCGCCGAGGGCGTTTTGTCGGTCGAGGACGGTAGCATCGGGCCGGTGACGATCGAGGCACCCGTCCAGGCAGCGGCAGCGACTGACCCGGTCCCGTCGCGCCAACCGGCGATCCGCGTCGAGGATCTCGTCAAGCGCTATCGGAAGGCGGAGCGCAACGCGGTCGACGGGATCAGTTTCGACGTCGCACCGGGCGAGTTCTTCGCCCTCCTCGGGCCGAACGGCGCCGGCAAGACGACGACCCTCTCGATCCTCACGACGACCCTCGTCCCGACCGAGGGCCGGGCCTGGATCGACGGCCTCGACGTCGTCGCGGAGGCGGCGGCCGTCCGGCAGCGGGTGGGGATCATCTTCCAGCGGCCGAGCCTGGACAAGAACCTGACCGGCGAGGAGAACGTCCGCTTCCACGCGATCCTCTACGGCCTGTATCCGTACGCCCCGTCGTACCGGCTCATGGCCCCTGGCTATCGTCGCCAGGTCGAGGACTGGGCGGGGCTGCTGGGGCTTGGCGGCGACGTCTTCCGGCCGGTGCGGACGTACTCCGGCGGCATGCTGCGCAAGCTCGAGATCGTCCGCAGCCTCGTCCATCGCCCTGCCGTGCTGTTCCTCGACGAGCCGACGACCGGCCTCGACGCCCCCAGCCGGCGTGCGCTGTGGAGCTACCTCCGCGACGTCCGGGCTGCGAACGAGACGACGATCGTCCTGACCTCGCACTACCTGGAGGAGGCCGAGCAGGCGGACCGGATCTGCGTCATCGACGCGGGGAGGGTCGTCGCGACCGGCTCACCGGCGGATCTGACGGCAGCCCTCGCCAGCGAGTACCTCCTGGTCGACGCCGACGATCGGGCTCGGCTCCGGGCGGAGCTGCGGGCGCTCGCGCTCGCACCCCTGGGTGACGGCCCGTTCCGGGTCGACGTCTCGACGGCCGCGGTGCACGGCGTCCTGCGTCGGATCGAGACGCCCTTGACCCTGGTCCGGACCCACGCGCCCTCGCTCGAGGATGCCTACCTCGAGATCGTCAGCCGCGCGGAGCTCGGCGACGAGGCGCGCGGCCGGGCGAAGGAGCCGGGCGCCGACGCAGCGCCGGATGCCGACGCGGCGCCTGTCGACGCGACGGAGCGGGCCGATGGCTGAGACGGTCTTCCCCCGCGAGGCCGGCGCCCGCGAAGGCGGCCGGGTGACTCGTCCCCTGCCCCGTCGCTGGCGCTCCGAGCTGTCCGCCGTGGCCGCGATCGCCCATCGCGACTTCGTCAAGCTCCTGCGCGATCGGCTTCGGCTCTTCTCCGAGCTCGCGTTCCCGCTCGTGCTGGTGCTGCTCCTGGGCCCGGCCCTTCAATCCGGTTTCGGAGCGCCCGGTGGCCTGGACCTGACGGCGTTCGTCTTCACCGGCGTACTCGCCCAGACGATCTGGCAGTCGGCCGTCCTTGGCCTCGTCTCGCTGATCGCGGACCGCGAGGAGGACTTCAGCCAGGAGATCTTCGTGTCGCCGGTGTCGCGCTACGCGATCGTCGCCGGGAAGATCATCGGCGAGGCGCTCGTCGCACTGCCGACGGGACTCGGGATCCTGATCGTCGGCCTGCTGATTGGCGCGGTCCCGTTGTCCGCCCCGGTGCTGCTCGCGCTCATCCCCGTCTCGTTCCTCGTCGCGATCTACGGTGGCGCCTTCGGCCTGCTCGTGCTGGCGAACATCTCGAGCCAGCGGACGGCGAACCAGATCTTCCCGTTCGTGCTCCTGCCGCAGTTCTTCCTCGCCGGCGTCTTCAACCCGATCCACGCGCTGCCGTTGCCGCTCGCGATCCTGTCGGCGCTCTCGCCGCTCCGCTACGCGGTGGAGCTGACGCGGAACGTCGTCTACGGGCTCCAGCCGGGCGTCCACGCGCCTGCCCTGACACCGCTCCCGGTCAATGCGGCGGTGATGGCGGGGTCGTTCGTCGTCTTCCTGGTCCTCGGCACGGTCCTGTTCGTCCGGGCGGAGCGCAACCGCTGACCTTCGCCCGCGGCGCGGACAACCGTCCGACCGCGGGCGTCGCCCGGTTCGGCGTCAGAAGTCCCGCTGACCGGCCATCGATTCGAGGACGAACGGTCGGACCATCTCGAAGACGCCCAGGCGCAGCCCGCCGGGCGCATGGAACGTCGCGCACGGCCCCATCGGGAGCTCCAGGGTTCGGTCCGGGACCCAGCCACGGTCGCGGAGCTGGCGGCGAGCGACCGCGAGATCGTCGACGCGGTAGAGGAAGACCGGTCGATCGTCCGGGAGGTGATCGGTCACGAGGATCGCCGGCGCGTCGCCGGGAACGCGAAGCATCGCGACCCGCGTCCCCGAGCTGTCGATCGCGAACACGAGCTCGGCACCGAGACCATCGACGAACGCCCGCGTGTCCGCGACGACGTCCGCGCTCGGCGCGTAGATGTACTCGAGGGGTCCGGGTGTCCATTCCCTGTCGTCTGACCCTGCCATCGCTGCCTCAATCATCCACCGCCAGCGTCAGCGTCCACGATCCATCCCTGCGGTGCGGTGGTTCGAGGCGGACGGGCCAGCGATCGCCGATCACGTCCGCCAGCTCGTCCGGCTCGGTCGGGTCCGCGCCGGCCTCGAGCAGATGGTGAGCCGCCTCGCCGCGGACCCGCTTGGCGACGACGTCGCCGATCCGGCGTCCATCGCCTCGCTGGTTCACACGAAGCTCGACCGTCCGGTGACCGATACCGGCCGGCGAGCCCATCTGTTGCGCTTCGGGCGAACGCAGGTCGACGACGACGCCAACGTCGCCGGCCGCAGCGGCGAAGACCTCCGGCAGGACGGTTCGCCAGGCGTGATCCGGGCGACCGAAGTCGAACAGCGACGCCCAGCTCAGCAGTCGATACGGCGGGATCCGATCCGTGGGTCGGAGGGCGCCGAAGAGCGCCGAGTTCACGACCACGTTCCGCAGGGCGCGATCGGCCGCCGGCGGGGACAGACCGGCGAGGTCGAGGCCCTGGTGGAGCGGCCCGGTGTAGACCTCGAGGGCCGGTCGTGTCGGCACCTCGCGGAGACGCGCGTTCCGCGCGACCTCGGCGGCCTTCGACGGCCGCGTGTGGAGGCGCTCGAACGCATCAGGTCGGCCGCTGGTCTCGGCCAGCGCATCGAGGATCGCGATCCGGGTCGGCGTCAGGTCCGGGAACGCGAGACGCCCGAGGTCGAGGGACGGGCCGTCGTCCGGTGGGCCGGCCTTCGTCTCCGACGGCGGCACGATGATCAGCATCGTGACGGCTCAGGGAGCGGCAGCCCGCGCTCCTGTCCCGGACTGGCTCGGGATCTCGTGGCCCAGCGCGACGTCGGGCATCGAGCGGATCGTGAGCCCGCAGGCAAGGACCGCTGCGACGACCATCAGCCAGTACGTCACGTCGAGTCCGGATGCGAGTGAGCTTCGGGCGGCGGCCGCTGCTGCCGGCGCCACGCTCGCGCGGGCGACGGGGTCGAGGATCGCCGATGACGCCGCGCCGAAGAACGCGTTCAGCACTCCGCCCATGACGCCGACGCCGACCGCCCCACCGATCGTCCGGCTGAACTGGACGAGCCCCGTCGCGACCGCGCGGCGGCGCCACTCGACCGCACCCTGGATGATCACGAGCAGGGTGATCGACGAGAACCCCATCCCGGCGCCCGTGACGCCACAGGCGATGGCGGCGAGGAGCAGCGAGTCGCTCGCGTTCAGGGGAATCAGCAGCAGCGTCCCGGCCACGATCAGGGCCGTCCCGACGAGCACCAAGGGCCTCGCTCCGACCCGGAGCAGCAGACGGCTCGCCGCGACGGAGGCGACCGGCCACGTCAACGACATCGCGGCGACGACCACACCGGCCTCGAGCGCAGTCCCACCATGGACGCCCTGGACCATCGGCGGGACGTACGTCGTCTCGCCGAACATCACGATCCCGGCCAGGGCGGAGACGCCGAGCCCGACCCGAACGAGCGGCGACCGGAGGAGCTCGAGGTCGATCAACGGCGCCGGCACGCGCCGCGAGTTGACGACGAACGCAATCAGGAGCACCGCCGCGGCAACGAGCAGCGCGACGACGATCGGCGACGTCCAGCCGAACAGCTGACCGCCCTCCGATACGGCGAAGAGGAGGAGCACGACGGCGCCGGTGAGCAGGGCGCCGCCGACCCAGTCGATCGGCTGCGGATGCTTCTCGAACCGCTCGTGGAAGGAGAACCAGATGATCGCCCCGGCGAGGAGTCCAACCGGGAGGTTCAGCTCGAAGACCCACGGCCAGCCGACGGTCGTCGTGATGATCCCGCCGAGCGCCGGCCCCACGATCGCCGAGACGCCCCAGACCGACGAGAAGAAGCCCTGCATCCGGGCGCGCTGGTGGGGCGTGAAGATGTCCCCCGCGATCGTGAACGAGATCGGCTGGACGGCGCCTGCGCCGAGACCCTGGAGCGCGCGCCAGGCGATCAGCTCGACCATCGAGTGCGCGGTCCCGCACAGTGCCGAACCGATCACGAACAGCGCGAGGCCGATCAGGAAGATCGGCTTGCGACCGTGGACGTCGGCGAGGCGCGAGTAGAGCGGGACCGTCGTCGTCGACGTGACCAGGTAGGCGGTGAACACCCACGAGTACTCGGCGAGGCCGCCGAGCTGGCCGATGATCGTCGGCATCGCCGTCCCGACGACGGTCGAATCGAGCGCCGCGACGGCGATCGCGGCCATGACGCCGGCCGTGACGAGCAGCTGCTCGCGGGTCAGAGGCGGATCGGTCTCAGCCGTGTCGGCGGTCACGGACATGACCCGGAAGTCTA
>JBPYEM010000078.1:0-3502 GCA_051985205.1 Candidatus Limnocylindrales bacterium
GAGGTCGAGCAGAAGCGCCGCGATCTCCCGGGCGTTCGTCGTCCCGTAGTTCGCGTAGCAGTTGTTGAACATCAGGTGGGTCTCCTTCGCCTGGGCCGCGACCTCGCGGACCTTGGGAACCCAATCCGCGAGCTCCTCGCGGGAGTAGAGATAGCGGAAACGCTCTGCCGGCGTGATGTTCTTCGCCTCCCAGGTCACGGCGTTGCGGCCGTGGAACCGGACCACCGCGAGCTCGGGTGAGGTCACCACGATCTCGGACGGCACGCTGCTCTTGAAGCCCTGCGGCTCGTCCACCATCACGAAGGGAATCGATCGTTCGGACAGGAAGCCGAGCGTCCGGTCGCGGTTCTTCTCGTTGAGCCAGGAGCCGTTGCGGAACTCGACCGCGACCCTCATGCCCTCGAGTCGCTCGACGGCGTCGCGGATGAGGGCCCGGTTCTCGCTCGACGGGAACACCCATTTCGGGTACTGGAGGAGGATCGAGCCGAGCTGGCCGCGTTCCTCGAGCGGCTTCAGCGCATCGCGGAACGAGCGCCAGACCTCCTCGTTCACGTCCGCGGGGAAATCCTTCAGATAGATCCGGCTCTTCGCCTGGAGCTCCTCCGGCAGTGCCTCGCGGATCGCCTTCGGCAGGCGTCGGGTTTCCGTGCCCTGACCGGTCATCAGGGCGTGGGCCTTGATGTCGAACGTGAAGTCCGGCGGGGTCCGCTCCGCCCAGAGCTGCGCGGTCCGCTCCGCCGGCAGGGCGTAGTACGTCGCATCGACCTCGACCACCGGGAACGACGAGGCGTAGTAGGCGAGTCGTTCCTCCGCGTTGTCCGCGCCGGAGGGGTAGAAGACGCCGGCCGCCGTCATCGTCGGGTCCGTCCATGAGGCGGTCCCCACCAGGATCCGACCGCCCTCCTTCGTCTCGATCGGCTCCGCGGCGACTGTCTCCAGCGGGCGCGCGCGGTCGTTGGCGAGGTCCGGGCCCGGGTCGTGGTCGCCGTCGATCGCGGTCGTCGTCGTCATGGACGAAAGCCTACGCCCCGATCAGGTCGGAACCCGTCAGGTACGGCCAGCGACGCTCGGTTGCGCGGTCCGGGACGTTGCGCCGCGCCGCACGGACCCCTCGCCTATGGTCGCCGCCGTGATCGAGCCCGCTGACGGGACGCCGGAGATCCGCCTCGCTGATCTCTCGAAGCACTTCCACGACGTCCGGGCCGTCGACCGGGTCTCGCTCGACATCCGCTCCGGCGAGTTCTTCTCCATGCTCGGGCCGAGCGGCTGCGGCAAGACCACGACGCTCCGGATGATCGGCGGCTTCGAGCTCCCCACGGCCGGCCGGATCGAGCTGCGTGGCCGGGACGTCACGACGGACCCGCCGGACAAGCGGCCCGTCAACATGGTGTTCCAGAACTACGCGCTGTTCCCCCACCTGGACGTGGGCGAGAACATCGCGTTCGGGCTCCGGCGGAAGGCCGTCGAGAAGGCGGAGATCAAGCGGCGGGTGACGGAGGCGCTGGACCTCGTCCATCTCGCGGGCTACGACAAGCGCAAGCCGAACCAGCTCTCCGGGGGCCAGCAGCAGCGTGTCGCGCTCGCACGGGCCCTCGTGAACCGGCCGAATGTGCTCCTCCTCGACGAGCCGCTCGGTGCGTTGGACCTGAAGCTCCGAAAGGCGCTCCAGGTGGAGCTGAAGCGGGTCCAGACGGAGGTCGGGATCACGTTCGTCTACGTGACCCACGACCAGGAGGAGGCGCTCACGATGAGCGATCGGATCGCCGTGATGAACGGCGGCCGGGTGGAGCAGCTCGGGACGCCGGAGGAGCTGTACGAGCGGCCCCGGACGCGGTTCGTGGCGGACTTCATCGGGACGACGAACCTCCTGCGCGGGACGATCGAGTCGATCGTTTCGGGATGCGCCGTCGTCCGGCTCGAGTCCGGCGATCCGTGCCTGGTCGCGACGACGGACGCGGGCGGAGCCAGGGCGGTCGGCGAGGCGATCGACCTCAGCCTGCGGCCGGAAGCCGTCCGCATCGGATCGCCGGTCGATGCGACCGGACCCTCGGCCGGCGGCGAGGTCCTGGTCCGGCTCGCGGCCACCGTCGAGCAGGTCGCCTACCTCGGTGCGGCCGTCCAGTACCGGGCCCGGACGGCGGGCGGTCTGTCGATGTCTGCCCTCGCCCCGAAAAGCGGGCCACGGTTCAACCGTGACGATGACGTGGAGCTGACGTGGTCACCGTCGGAAGCGCTCGTCCTGGACGATCGCACCGACCGGAAGGAGGAGCTGCAATGAGCGATCGGCTCGATCCTGCGTCCACCGCCGAGGAGGAGCTCATCCGCTACCTCGCGGACCGGCGGATGACCCGCCGGGAGATGCTGAAGCGGGTCGGCGCGCTGGGGGCGGCCGTTGCCCTCGCGCCGGTCGTCGCGGCCTGCACGGCGGCCGGCGGCGGATCGATCGCCCCGTCCCAGGCCGCGCCGTCCCAGGCCGCGCCGGCCTCGAACCCGCCATCCGCCGCCGCGCCATCCGCCGCGGCGACACCGGCGCCGACGCCCGTCCCCAGCCCGGAGAAGGAGCTGTTCGTCTACAACTGGGACCAGTACATCGGCGACCACACCGTCTCGGACTTCGAGAAGCAGACCGGGATCAAGGTCAAGTACGACAAGTTCCCCGACGCCGACACCCAGATGACGAAGATCCGCAGCGACGGCAAGGGCGGCGGCTACGACGTGAGCTACGTCACCTCGACCGAGATCCCGGCCCTGGTGAAGGACGGGGTCATCCTGAAGCTGGACAAGGGCCTGATCCCGAACGCGGTCAACCTCCGGCCGGAATGGCAGAACCCGGCCTACGACCCGGGCAACCAGTACTCGATGCCGAACTACTGGTGGACGACCGGGTTCGCCTACGACCCCAGCAAGGTCCCGAACAGCCCGACCGACTGGCGCGTCCTCTGGGACGCGACGCTAAAGGGCCACATGGGGATGCTCGACGATCAGCGCGAGGTGTTCGCCGTCGCCGCGTTCCGGCTCGGGCTCAACCCGAACACCACCAGCGACTCGGATCTCGATCAGATGCTCCAGCTGCTCGAGCAGCAGAAGCCGTTGCTCCGGAAGTACACGGACGACGACATCGGCGACGTGACGAGCGGCGATCTCTGGATCAGCCACGCCTGGTCGGGCGACTGGTACCAGATGACGTCCGACAAGCCGAACACCCAGTACGTCGTCCCAGCCGCCGGCGCCGTCCGCGGCAATGACGCGCTCGTCGTCATGTCCGGCGCACCGCACCCCATCGCCTCGCAGCTCTGGATCAATTTCAACCTGGATCCCAAGGTCAGCGCCGCGAACACGAATTACATCGGCTACATGGGCCCCAACGCCGCGGCCGAGCAGTACATCGACGACGCGATCAAGGGCGACGCGCGGCTGAACCCGCCGCAGTCGATCCTCGACAAGCTCGTCGAGCTGCTGTACCTGCCGCCGGCCGACGCGGACAAGTACACCCAGCGCTGGA
>JBPYEM010000079.1:0-4674 GCA_051985205.1 Candidatus Limnocylindrales bacterium
AGGGGCTGGTCGAAGCAGAAGAGCAACAGGACCGATGCCGTCTTCTTGCCGATCCCCGGGATCGCCGTCAGCCAGTCCCGCGCCTCCAGCGGCGGGAGATCGCCGAGGAACTCCAGCGAGTGGTCGCCGCGCTCCTCCCGGATCTTCCGGAGCGTGGCCTGGATTCGCGGCGCCTTCTGGGTGTGCAGGCCGGCCGGCCGGATGACGTTCATCAGCTCCTCGACGGGAGCGGCTTCGATCGCGGCCCAATCCGGTGGCGGGCCGTCGGGCAGGCCGTCGCCGCCCCAGCCGACGCCCGGCTCGTGGTGCTCCGGCTCCTTGCCGGATGGGTAGGCCGCCCGCAACGCGACGAACGCCTGCTCGGCGTTCACGTCCGCCGTGCTCTGGGTGAGGATCGTGAGGATCAGCTCGGAGGTCGGGTCGAGCCGGCGTTGCCAGACCTGGGGCCCGTACAGCTCCGAGAGCCGGTTCAGCGTGTCGTCCAGGAGACCGGGCCGGTAGCGGGCCAGACGCCGGGCCCACGCGATCGACGGGTTCGGCTTTGCCCGCTTGCCCTTCTTCGGCTTCGCCTTCGGCCGGGTTGCGGCATTCGCCCGAGATGTCGTGGTCGAGCGGGTCGATCCGGGTGGCGTGACGGGGCTCACGTCGGCGATTGTGCGGCAAGGACGCCGCCCATCGAGACGAGGCGCGCAAGGCGCTCGGCGCAGCGCTCGACGGGGCCGGCGCCGGCGGCCATCGCTTCGTCGACGGACTGCGGCGACTCGACGACCGGGATGGCCACGGCATCCACCTCTGCGAGCGCCTCGATCCCGCGCGGCGTCACGCCCCCTCCGACCGCGACGCACGGGACATGGGCAGCGCCCGCGCGCCGGGCGACGCCCAGGGCCGTCTTGCCGAAGGCCGTCTGTTCGTCGATCCGGCCTTCGCCCGTGATCACGAGGTCCGCGCCGGCGAGCTTGGCGTCGAAGCCGATCGCCTCCATCACGAGATCGACGCCCGGCCGGAGCCGGACGGACCGGAACCGGTCGTCGAGGGCGAGCAGACCGAAGCCGGTGCCGCCGGCCGCACCAGCGCCGGGCGTGTCGCGCTCCGTCCGGCCGGTCGCGGCCTCGAGTCGGTCGGCCCACGCCGCCAGGCGCGCGTCGAGCTCCAGGACCTGCTCCGGGCTGGCGCCCTTCTGGGGGCCATAGGTGGCGGCCGCGCCGCGCTCCCCGAGCAGCGGGTTCGTGACGTCGCAGGCGATCTCGAGGGCCACGTCCGCGAGCCGCGGATCCAGGCCGGAGAGGTCGACGCCATCGTCCGAGACGCGGGCCCCCAACGCCTCGAGGATCCCGCGCCCGCCGTCCGTCGTCGCGCTGCCGCCGATCCCGAGCGTGATCTCGTGGATCTCCGCGTCGAGGACCGCACGCAGGACCTCGCCCGTGCCGCGGGTCGTGGCATCCATCGGTGAGCGGAGCGTGGACGACACCCGCGAGAGCCCGGAGGCCTCGGCCAGCTCGACGTAGGCGCGCGTTCCGTCGTCGGACCGCAGCCAGACCGCGGTGAGCTCGACGCCGATCGGCCCCGTGGCGACGACGTTCTGCCGCGTCCAGCCGCCGGCCGCGTCGACCGCGTGGATCGTGCCCTCGCCACCGTCGCCCAGCGGCGCGATCACGATGTGATCGCCGCGCCGCGCCCGGCCCCAGCCCGCCGCGAGCGCCCGCGTGACGTCGACGGAGCTCAGCGATCCCTTGAACGAGTCCGGCGCGAAGAGAACGTTCAGCGGCTTCACGACGGATCCTCGGGTGAGGCCGGACGCCGGAGGTCGCGGTAGAAGTAGGTCGTGTCCGACAGAACGCCGTCGGCGGTCAGGGCGTGGTTCGGGACCTGGCCGAAGGGGACCCAGCCGAGCCGTCGATAGAGGCGATCCGCGTCGCTGCCTGTCGTCGTGTCGAGCAGCAGCAGCCAGCGGCCGTCGGCGAGGGCCGCGGCATCGATCGCCCCCATGAGCCCCGTGGCCACGCCTTGCCGCCGGGCCCGACGGTGCACGAGGACCTTCTCGACCGTCGCGCGGTGCGGCGAGTTCGGCTTGCGGGATGGGACCAGCAACGCGCAACCCACGACCTCGCCGGCGAGCCGGGCGACGATGGGCCGGATGTCGCCCGCGGCGACCTCGGCGATCCGGCTCGTCCAGTACGCCGTTGCCGCCGAAACCGGGAACGGCTTGACGAAGTTGACCGAGGCGCCGGATTCGACCGCGTCGGCGAGGATCTCCGAGAGCGCCGGAATCGCGGCCGCGAAGGTCGCGGCGTCGAGCTGGTCGCAGGTCACCCCGGACGCGGGAGCGCCGACCGGGGCCGGGCCGCTCACCGCCCGACGGGTTCGAGCGACTCGATCTCCAGCCCGATGGGAGCGGCGCGATGTGACCCGTTCGAGCCATCCGCGCCGCGCCGGCGCTCGAGGTATTCCGGGATCCGGATCATCGGCGGGCGCTCCTGGTCCGCCAGCTCGATCACCTCGAGCGACAGCTTGCCGCGACCGGACCGCGGGAGCTTCATGGTCGAGCCGAGCTCCGCGAAGAGGCGCGCCTTGCGCCGCTCCTCGAGCCGCTTCATCGCGGCCTGGAGGATGACGAACGACATCCGGGAGAGCCCCTCGAGCTCCTGGTTGCGATGGACCCGCCGCTCCAGGTCGACCTGGCCGAGGCCCTCGATCCCGACTCGCTCCGCCGCGTCGATAAGGTGGCCGATCTCGACGGCGTAGCCGGTGAAGAACGGGATCGATTCCAGCAGCGCCCGGCGACCCGCGTACTCCCCGGAGAGCGGCTGGATCATGCCTGACAGCTCCGGGTAGAACAGGTTGATCAGCGGCCGCGCGACCAGCTCCGTGACGCGTCCGCCGCCACCCTCCTTGAGGATCCCGCCCTCGACGATCGGTCGCTGGTAATAGCCCTTCACGTACTGCAGCCGGGGCTCGTGGAGCAGCGGTCCCAGCGTCCCGTAGACCATCCGCGGATGCCAGTTCCGGACGTCCGTGTCCGCCCAGACGATGATGTCGCCGCTGGTCTCGTGAAGGCTCTTCCAGAGCGCCTCGCCCTTGCCGCGGAACGACCCGTAGCGGGACAGGACGTCGGGGTGCTGGATGACGCGAGCGCCCTCGGCCTCGGCGATCTCCCGCGTCCGGTCCGACGACGCTGAGTCGATCACGAGGATCTCGTCGACGAGGGGGACCCGGCCCATCATCTCGCGCATCGCCCGGCGGACGATCGGTCCGATCGTCTCCTCCTCGTCGAGCGTGGGCAGGACGAGCGACACGCTGACGCCCTGCTTCTCCTTGAGCTGCACGAGCCGCCGGAGATCGGCGAACTCCGTGTGATGGAAGTTCGATTCGGCGAACCAGCGCTCGACCCGGATCGGGACGGCCCGAGCCTCCTCGGCGGCGCGATCAGCCGCGGCCAGGGTCTCCGCCCGCGACGCGAGCTGCTCGAACGTCGACCGGCCGATCACCTCGCGGGTCTTGACGACGACCACGCTGGGCCGTGCCCGGGTCGCAATCGCCTCCGGCAGCGCGCCGAAGAGATACGTCTCGCCGTCGGTCCCGGCTGGCTGCGCCGAGGCGCCCATCACGATGAGATCGGCCCGTTCTGCCTCTCGGAGGATGGCGTTGCGGACGTTCGCGGCCTCGCGGACGACGCCCTCACCCCGGCCCTTGAGGTGCTGCCGGACGAACTGAGCCAGGGCATGCTCCGCCTGCGCCCGGACGGCGAGCGTGATCCCCGGCGGAACGAAATGGAGGACGGCCACGGCCGCGCCGGTCCGCCGAGCGATGGCGTCCGCATACCGAACGGCAAGCTCTGCGTGGGGGCCGCCGCGGACGGGCACGACGATCCGCCGGATCTCCTTGCTGCCTCGCTGCTTGACCACGGCGATGTCCGCCGGAGCATCGCGGACGACCTCGTCGATCGTCGGCGAGATCACGGAGCCGCCGTCGCGGCCGGCCGGCGCCTTGCCGCCCCAGCCGAAGATGATCAGGTCCGCCTCCTGCTCGGCGGAGGCCTCGATGATCCCTTCGGCGGCATGCCGGCCGATCCGGACGATCGGGTGGATGGTCGTGCCGTCGGGGGCGAAGTCGAGGACGCGCTGGAGCAGCCGGCGCGCGTGGCGCGCGCGTGTGGCGCCCTCGCTGAGGGGCATGCCTTCGGGCACCTCGACGATCCCGAGCGCGGTGAGCTCGCCGGACCGCGGATCGAGCAGCGCGGCTCCCAGCCGGATCAGCTCCTCCGCGGTTGCCGGGTTCGCGACCGGGATGAGGATCCGGGCGGGCAGCGGCCCCCGGGCGGCGGCGTTCACGCCCGTGACCCGGGCCGCGCGACGGTCATCGACGGGCCTCGGCGGCGGCCGTGGCGCCGGAGTCGGCGGCGGCATCGGCCTCCGCTGCCATGGCGTGCCCGTTCGGCGATGCCTCGGCTCGCTCCCAGCGCTCGACGAGGTACGGCTTCAGGAGCTCGAACGCCCGAGCCTGCCGCTCGACACGGTCCTCGGCTTCGTCCGTCGTCTGGTGGCGGTTCTCGATGACGAAGCTGCCGACCCGGCCGAAATAGATGGGGACGAGGGCGGCGACGAGGTGCTCGATCGGCGGCGTGCGACTCCGGGCCGCGATCACGAGGTCGTAGATCAGGCGCGCCCAGAGATCGTC
>JBPYEM010000080.1:0-3022 GCA_051985205.1 Candidatus Limnocylindrales bacterium
CGCGTGCCCAGACGATGGACGCGCTGTCGAGCCAGGCGAACGTCGGCGGCTACAAGGCGGTGCTCATCGCCGCGACCACCTACGGCCGCTACTTCCCGCTGCTGACGACGGCCGCGGGAACGGCGAAGCCCGCGAACGTGCTGATCCTGGGCATCGGCGTCGCCGGGCTCCAGGCGATCGGCACGGCGAGGCGCCTCGGCGCGGTCGTGTCCGCGTACGACGTGCGCCCGGAGACGCGCGAGCAGGCGGAGAGCCTGGGCGCGAAGTTCGTGAAGCTCAAGACGCAGATCGACGCGACCGGCTCGGGCGGCTACGCCCGCGAGCTGACCGCCGAGGAGCGCGCCTCGCAGCAGGCCGAGCTCAACGAGGCGATCGGCGGCATGGACGTGGTCATCACCACGGCCCAGGTCCCGGGTCGCAAGCCGCCGGTCCTCGTCACGAAGGATGCCGTCGCCAAGATGAAGCCCGGCTCGGTGATCCTGGACATGGCCGCGTCCGCGCTCGGTGGCAACTGCGAGCTGTCGAAGGCGGGCGAGGACGTCGTGACCGACAACCTCGTCTCGATCATCGCGCCGGAGAACCTGCCCGCGACGATGCCGGTCGGGGCGTCCCAGTTCTACGCCCGCAACATCTCCGCGCTCCTGCTCCAGCTGCTGAAGGACGGGGCGCTCGACCTCGATCCGGCGGACGAGATCGCCGGGCCGGTGACGATCACCCACGGCGGCGAGATCCGCAGCGACGCTGTCAAGAAGCTGCTCCAGCCGGCCGATGCCGCGGCGGGGACCAAAGCGTGAGCGCCGAGCTCCTTGCCGCGCTCACCGTCTTCGTGCTCGCGATCCTGTGCGGCTTCGCCGTGATCTCGAAGGTCCCGGCGACCCTGCACACGCCGCTGATGTCGGGCGCGAACTCGATCCACGGAATCGTCCTCGTCGGCTCGATGTTCATCGCCGTCGAGGCAACCGATCCGATCGCCCAGAGCCTGTCGTTCATCGCGGTCGCCTTCGCGACGATGAACGTCGTCGGCGGCTACGTCGTCACCGACCGGATGCTCCAGATGTTCAAGCGCAAGCCCGCCGCAGCACCCGCCGCCTCGGCAGCTGCCTCCGCCCCGAAGCCGGAGGGCTGAGGCGTGCCCGGAGACCTCACGCTCCTCGAGACGCTCGTCCGGATCGCCTGGCTCGCGGGCGCCGTCGCGTTCGTCCTCGGGCTGATCCGGATGAACTCGCCGGCCACGGCCCGCAACGGCAACCTCCTCTCGGCCGGCGGCATGGCGCTCGCGATCGTCGCCACGATCGTGTTCCTTCTCGTCCGCCCGAACGAGAGCGGCAACGTCAACGTCGTCGGCTGGGTCGTCATCGTCGCCGGGATCGCACTCGGCGGCGGTCTGGGGCTGTACACGGCACGGACCGTGAAGATGACCGCGATGCCGCAGCTGGTGTCGCTGTTCAACGCGGTCGGCGGCGGCGCGGCGGCCCTGATCGCGATCGACGACTACCTCGGTCTCAACGCCACCTCGACGCTGCCGAGCCTCCAGGTCAACATCGCCACGGTCCTCGACATCGTCATCGGCTCGATCACCTTCACCGGCTCGCTGATCGCTTCGGGGAAGCTGATGGGCCTGAAGATCACGCCGTCGAAGCCGGTGATGATCCCGGGCGGCCGGCTCGTGACCGCCGGGCTGGCGCTGATCGTGGTCGCGGGCGCGCTCTACCTGTGGGTCGGCAACCTCAACCTGCCGGCCATGCTCGGGATCCTGGCCGCGGCCCTCGTGTTCGGGGTGACGATGACCCTGCCGATCGGCGGGGCCGACATGCCGGTCGTCATCAGCCTGCTCAACAGCTTCACCGGGACGGCCGTCGCGATGGCCGGCTTCGTGCTGGACAACGTCGTCCTGATCATCGCCGGCGCGCTCGTCGGTGCGTCGGGCGCGATCCTGACAAAGCTCATGGCCGACGCGATGAACCGGTCGGTCCTGAACATCATGATCGGCGGGTTCGGCGGCGACGGCGGCGGCGCGGCCGCGGTCGGGGCGGAAGGTGGTGCGGTCCGCGAGATCGGCGTCGATGATGCCGCGATCCAGCTCGCCTATGCCCAGCACGTGATCGTCGTGCCCGGCTACGGGCTTGCCGTTGCCCAGGCCCAGCACGCCGTTCGCGAGCTGGCAGACCTCCTCGAGGATCGCGGCGTGGACGTGAAATATGCGATCCACCCTGTCGCCGGCCGGATGCCCGGTCACATGAACGTCCTGCTCGCCGAGGCGAACGTGCCGTATCCGCTCCTCAAGGAGATGGACGACATCAACCCGGAGTTCGAGCGGGCGGATGTCGCGCTCGTCGTCGGTGCGAACGACGTGACGAACCCCGCTGCGCGGCGGTCCGGCACGCCCGTCTCCGGGATGCCGATCCTCGACGTCGACCACGCCAAGTCGATCGTTGTGATCAAGCGATCGATGGGCAAGGGCTACGCCGGCATCGACAACGAGCTGTACACGAACCCGAAGACCGGGATGCTCTTCGCGGACGCGAAGGAGGGCCTCGCGTCGCTCGTGGCGGCGGTCAAGGCGCTCTAGGCCGTCCCGTCCGCCCGTTTCGCGGCCGGTCGTCGCCGACGGCGCCTCGTTCCTGGCAAATCGCCGCGGCATGGGCACAAGGCCAGAACGGCACCCCGAAAGACACCGAGTTCGGCCGCCGGCAGGCTGGGCGTTAGCCGCGAGCGGCTGACAAACCCTCGCCGAGCCGGCTGCGCCTCCGCCATCCGTTCGCCTTGTGCCCACCCGGTGGGTGGCTGGCAGAACCAGAGCCAGCTGGAAACCACGGCCCGGCGATTCAGTGGCACCGACTCCACCGGCCGGAAGACGGCTCGCGATTGCAGGCCGGGACTAGACTCCCGGTGCGCCACCGTCGGGCGCCGAGGGAGGGGTTGTCATGGCCGTCCATCTCCACGTGCCCGCTGACCCGGGCCAGAACCGCCTGTGGGGGATCCCGTACTTCGGGATCGTCGCGCGGGTGATCATCACGATCCC
>JBPYEM010000081.1:0-4626 GCA_051985205.1 Candidatus Limnocylindrales bacterium
GGAGGCCGGCTCCGCGGACGGCGTCGGCGTCGGCCATCAGCGGAGCGCCGGTTGCGGGATCAGGCGGGCGGAGCCGTCTCGTCCGAGCCGGACGGCGTCACCGGGGCCGCCGGTGCGACGGGTGCAGTGGGAGCGGCGGGTTGCGCCGCCGTCGGCGCGACCGGTGGCTGCGATGCCGGAGCCGGCGGCAATGGGGTGGTCTCGACCCGCGCGGCGTCGGTGATGTCGGACGACGCCTTGCGGAATTCCCGGATGCTCTTGCCCAGAGCGGCGCCAACGTCCGGAAGTCGCCCCGGCCCGATGACGATGAGCGCGATCACCAGGATGATGATGAGCTCGACAGGCCCGATGTTCGGCATGGGTTGTGGATCTCGACCTCTCGGATGCGTGCCGCCGGCACGCGCCGGCGCGACGCGCTGGCTAGGGTAGCACGCGAAGCCGACGCGACCAGTCGGCGGCGGCCGCCGCGATGGCCATTCCCGGATCCACGCGTTCCGCCGCAGTTCCCCCGACCTTTGCGGATACAGCCCCGGCGATCCCGCGCGAGACGTTCACGAGGAGCCCGCCACCGGAGCGATCGCCGGCGGGTGCCTCCGTCGCCGGACCGTCGCGGAGGACGGCGGTCTCGTCGCCGCCCTGAGCGCCGACCCCCGGCACGAGGAAACCGAGACCGGGCGCGATCGCTCGGATCTCGGCGAGCTCCGTCGGGGCTGTCGCTCCGACCACCAGACCAACCGTTCCGCCGGGACCCCAGGAGGCGGCCCGTCGGGCGACGCGGGCGTAGAGCGGCTCGGCGGGGAGACCCGCCTCCGCCACGGCTGCGACCTCCAGTCCCTGGAGCTCCGCCGCGCCGGGGTTCGACGTGCGGCACAGGACGTACGCGAATCGGTCCGCCCGTTCGAGCAGCGGCGTGATCGCCTCTTCGCCGAGATACGGGCTCGCGGTGATCGCGTCCGCGCCGAGACCGTCGTAGAGCGCTGCCGCCTGCCGGCTCGCCGTCGATCCGATGTCGCCGCGCTTCGCGTCCATGACGACGGGGATGCCCGAAGGGACGAGGCCGCGAAGCCGCTCCAGGGCCGCGATCCCGGCCGATCCGAAGGCCTCGAAGAACGCCAGGTTCGGCTTGACGGCGCTCGCGTGCTCCAATGCCGCGTCGAGGACGAGGCGGCAGAACGATTCGACGCCGCGGACATCCGGCGAGAAGGGCTGCGGCAACGATGCAGGGTCGGGATCGAGGCCCAGGCACAGGACGGAGCCGGTCGCTGCGGTCCGCGCGGCGAGTCGCTCGAGGTAGGTCGCGGAACCGGTCGGAGCGGCGGACGACGGCGCCCCGGTCAGGGTCACGGAGCCGTCGAGGCAGATGGGGCCGGGGCGGCACTCCCCGCGGAACTCGGGGCCGTCGATGACGCCGGCAGCTCGCTCGGCGGGATGAACCAGCTCGGACGCGAGGCCCCGTCGAGCCCGGAGACCTTCGTCAGGTCGATCGTCTTCGTCACGGCCCAGCTCCCGGACGACCGGTCCAAGATGGCGAGCTGGAGGTCGACGATGTTGCCGACGAGGTGGAGGAACGCGACGCCGTCACCGGCCGGCGACCAGACCGGCGAGAACGAGTGGTGGTCCTCCGTGACCCGAAGGATCTCCTTGCCGGAGCTGTCGAGGATCACCACATCCGTGCCGAACGCATCGGTCTTCGTTGCGGCGACGAACTGGCCATCCGGCGAATACGCCGGTGCCAGGTAGCCCGGCGTCGTCAGGGCCGACGCGCGCTTCGATCCGAGGTCGTACTTGTCGATCTCGGGAACGCCCTTGCTCCCGTCGCGCCCGTTCTTGACGTAGAGCAGGATCCGACCGTCCGGTCGCCAGGCTGGATCCTGGTGGCCAAGGTGCGAGGACTCCGGCAGGTTGAGGTTCGTCAGCTTGCCGGTCGCGAGATCGAACCGCTTGATGACGATGTCGCTCTGGAGCGGGTTCGGTCCGTCCGTGATGACGATGATCGACTTGCCGTCCGGCGACGGGGTCGGCTCGCGCATCCACGAGAACCACGTCGACGAGCCGTTCGTGAACCGGCCGCTCAGCAGCCGCTGGATCCCCGAGCCGTCCGGCTTGATCCGCATCAGGTTGGGCGTCTCGAGGTCGTACCAGGTTCGCGTGCCACCGCCGCCGTTGGGGAACTTGCCGCGCCCTTCGACGACGCGAATGAAGTAGACGTACTGGCCGTCCGGCGACCAGGCCGGCATCGAATCCATCCCGCCGTCAGTCAGCTGCTGCGCGCCGGCCGACGTCTGGATCCAGATGTTCCCCGCCTTCGCATACGCAATCGACCCGTGGAACGTCAGCTGCTGCGGGACGATCACCTCGTTCGAGGGCGCGGCGGTCAGAACCGGCCCGTTCGGTCCGCCGCCGGTCCCGGGATTGCCGTTGTTGCCCGACTTCACGATCGGCAGCTGGCCGTTGATCAAGCCGATCGAGACGATCGCGATCACGAGCAGCGCGACCGCCGCGATCGCCGGCCAGAGGTACTGGACGACCGGCCCGATCCCGTACGGGTCGTTGGATGCGCGTGGCCGGCGCCGTTCGCGAGCGGTCATGACGGAGACCCGGCTGGTGCGAAGACGGCGCCGGTGCCAATCGACGACGGCGCGGCGACCGGTGAGATGTCCGCGGAGGGCAACCCGTCGACGCTCGGTTGGAGGCCCGCGCTCGACACGTCGCGGATCTCGAGCTGCAGCGACTCGTAGCCCCCGAACGACCGACTCGCGAGCCGGGCGACAACGTCGACCATGTCGCCCTCGGCGGCGGTCTCGGCGAGATCCGGACGCCCGAAGGCGATCCCGTCCAGGACGTCCAGGCGACGTCGCAGCGTCAGCTGAGCGTGGCCACCGGTCGCCGCGCGAACGCGCGTCACCGTGAGTCCGCGGACCAGGATCAGCGGTTCCGGATTGCCGAGCCCACACGGCGCGAGCCGGGCGAGGTCGCGCTGGAGCGCATAGTCGACGTCGAGTGCCGGGAGGTCCAGATCGATCGCAAGGACCTTCCGGGGATCGGCCGGCGCAGACTCCGCGGCAATCGCAGAGAACGCCGTGACGAAATCGTCCCACCGCTCCGCTGCGATCTCGAAGCCGGCGGCTCCCGCGTGTCCGCCGTGGCGGAGGAGCAGGCTCGTGCACGCCTGAAGAGCCGACGCCAGATCGAGACGCCCGTCGCTGCGACACGAGGCGCGGACCACGTCGCCGAGCTCCGCCCCGACGACGGCCGGTCGATCGTGGTCCTCCACGAGTCGGGACGCGACCAATCCGACGATCCCGACCGGCCAGGGTCCGCGAACGATCGTCGCTGGAGGCGCCACCGCCTTGGGGTCCGCGGCGGCGGCGGCCTCGATCGCCGACCGTGCATCGGAGATGACCTGGCTCGTGAGGTCGCGCCGCGTCCGGTTCACGCCCTCGAGCTCGGTGGCGAGCCGGTCGGCGGTCTCCCGATCGTCCGTCACGAGGAGGTCGGCAGCGGCAGCCGCCTCCCCGATCCGACCGGCGGCATTGATCCTCGGCGCAACCGCGAAGGACAGCGTCTCGACGTCGACTCGGGTGAGCGGAACCGATGCTGCGGCAAGCAGCGCCGCGACGCCCGCCCGCGGCTCAAGCGTGATCGCGGCAAGGCCCAGACGAACGATCGATCGCGTCTCCCCGAGCATCGGGATGAGGTCGGCGATGCTGCCGATCGCCGCGAGGTCCGCAAGCCCGAGCGCCGCCTCCGGCCCACCCGGCTCGTCTTCCAAAAGGAGCTGGGCCAGCTTGAACGCGACGCCGCTGCCGGCGAGCCGTCGCTCCGGATAGCGACTGTCGGAGCGCTGCGGGTTGACGACCGCGGCAGCATTCGGGAGCTCTGGGGGCAGCCGATGGTGGTCCGTCACGAGGACGTCGATGCCCGCGGCCTGCGCCTCCGCGATCTCTGCGACGCTGGTCGAGCCGCAGTCGACCGTGACGATGACCGACGCGTTAGCTTCGATCGCGAACGCAATCGCCTTGCGCGAAAGGCCGTGGCCCTCGTCGAGCCGGCTGGGGACGTAGGGGGTCGTCTCGATCCCGAGCCGCCGCAGCGTTCGGACCAGGATCGCCAGCCCGGTCAGGCCGTCCGCGTCGAAGTCCCCGAACACGATCACGCGTTCATGTCGCGCCCGGGCGGCCGCGACCCGGTCCGAGAAGATCGCCGCGTCCGGGAGCAGCGATGGGTCGTGCAGCCCGGCCGACGGCGGCGCGAAGAATGCGTCGAGCTCGACCGCCGCCCCGATCCCTCTGCTCGCCAGGAGACCGACTGCACGCGCACCGAGACCCAGGCGCGCGCCCGCGTCCAAGAGCTCGGTCGTCGGCATGACGGGCTGGGCCAACCGCCAAGCGAAGCGCGGTTCGATCACCGCCTCAGGATGCCACGCTGCGCTTCGCACCGGCTGATCGCGCCGTTCGCCCTCGGTTCACCCGCGGTCAACCGCGGCTTCCCTGCCGCTCATCCACGCCTTCGTCCATGCTCAGCTACCCCTCATCCGCACCGCATCTCGCCCTCACGGGTCCCGGACCGCCCTCAGGATGCCGCGCGCCGTGTCCTCGGAGCGCGCGACGGTCCCGTTCGACCGAG
>JBPYEM010000082.1:0-2325 GCA_051985205.1 Candidatus Limnocylindrales bacterium
ATCACGGCGGCCCGGCCGGCCTTCGACTTCATCGTCGTCGACCTCCACCCGTCGTACAGCCCCCTCAACATGGCGATCTTCGAGCGCGCCGATCGCATCCTCGTGCCGGTCACGCCGGACGTCCCGGCGCTGCGCGCGGCCGTCCAGCTGCGCGACGTCGCGATCGAGGTCGGGCTGCAGGATCGGCTGGCCCTGATCGTCAACCGGGCGAACAGCGGCGTCTCGGTCGCCGACATGGAGAAGACGGTCGGGATGGCTGCGCTCGCGCTGATCCGATCCGGCGGGCTCTTCTTCGTCCGCGCGGCGAACGAAGGCCGGACCGTGATCGAGATGTACCCCAAGGAGCGGATCACGACGGACTTCGACGCCCTCGCCGACCGGCTCGTCCGGGTCCATGTGCCGGAGGCGTCGGCCGGGGGCGGGGCGCAGTCCAGGGCCCAGGCCAAGGTCGGCTTCCGGCTCTTCGGCCGGTCGAAGGAGCCCGCTCGAGCCTGACCGTTCTCGGCGGGCCGGCCTCGTCCTGAAGGAGATCTCGCTCGTGGGCGAGGCCCACGCGATCGACGCGCTTCGACGATCTCCGCGCGGACGTCGTGTCAGTCCGCCACAAGCGCGACTGGATCAGCCACGAACTCCCGTCGCGTGTGTCGGTGCGCCACCGCTGAGATCAGGTTGCTCGCGCAGCCTTCAGTCATCGGCGTTGGTTGCTCGTCTCCAGCCGATCCCGCCAGGGCCGTACCCTGCGTTCAGCTGCGACGGCCCTCAGGAACGGTCCTGCCAGGTGATGCCGCCGAGCGGCTGACCGGGGAGCTTCGGTGCCCGGACGCCGGTCCGCTTGTCCACCTGCTCGACCCCACGCAGATAGAAGCGGTTCACCAGCACGGTGTCGACTTCGTCGCCCACCCGCTGGTCGCCGTACGTCGCGACCGCGTCCGTCACGGCGACGAACATCTCGGTCGCCCGGTCGAGCAGCCGGTCCGGCTCCGACCCGGGATGCAGGAACACGGTCCCGACGACGCGGAAGGGCGGCGCCTCCAGGGCCACATCGTAGGCAACCTTGTGGACCCGATGGGCCTGCTTCTCCTCGTCGCTGAGCTCCGGCAGCGTTCCTTCGCCGGCGAGGACGAGGATGAGGTCATACGGGTCGATGCTGCGGAGGCCGGGCGCGTCGGTGAGTGGCTCCGAGCCATCGATCGGCCCCCAACGGACGTCGTGGATCGAGATCGACTCGCGCTTGTTCAGCGCGTCGGACAGCCGGCCGTCGATGTCCATCCGACCGATGAGACGCCACTCCTCCGTGATCCCGTCGAACGCGACGCCGGTCCGCGCCCCGCGCGCCGCGGCGGCCGACGTGGCCGGCGCGGACGAGCCGCGAGCGGCGGCTGCCGTCGGATCCGGCTTCCGGCGCCGGAGGAAGTTCAGCGGCACATCGCTCCCCTCGCCCCGGTCCCGACGGCCGGCGCGTGGCAAGGCGTCAACGCGACGATCACGATCCTCAGTCCTCGGACTTGAAGCTGTTCTCGCGGATCGTCTCGACGACGGCCGCATCGGCGAGGGTCGTCGTGTCGCCGAGCTGGCGCCCCTGGGCGATGTCGCGGAGCAGTCGCCGCATGATCTTGCCGCTCCGGGTCTTCGGCAGGTCCGGGGTGAACATCACCATCTTCGGCTTCGCGATCGGGCTGATCTTCGTCGCGACGTGCTGGCGGAGCTCCTCACCGAGGTCCTTCGTCGGCTCGTTGCCGAGGCGCAGGATGACGAACGCGTTGATCGCCTCGCCGGTCACCGGATCCGGCCCACCGACCACGGCGGCCTCCGCGACGGCCGGATGAGAGACCAGGGCCGACTCGATCTCCGTCGTCGACAGGCGGTGGCCGGACACGTTCATCACGTCGTCGACGCGGCCCAGCAGCCAGAAGTAACCGTCGTCGTCGCGCTTCGCGCCGTCGCCGGCGAAGTACATCCCCGGGAAGCGGCTCCAGTACGTCTGCTTGTAGCGCTCCGGATCGCCGTAGATCCCGCGGAGCATCCCGGGCCAGGGTCGCTTCAGGACGAGGTAGCCGCCGCTGCCGAAGGGCACGGACTTCCCGTCCCCGTCGACGACGTCCGCCTCGATCCCCGGGAACGGGAACGTCGCGCTCCCGGGCTTCGTGGTCGTCACGCCAGGCAGCGGCGTGATCATGATCTGGCCGGTCTCCGTCTGCCACCAGGTGTCGACGATGGGAGCCGTCCCACCGCCGATGTGGTCGCGGTACCAGAGCCACGCCTCGGGGTTGATCGGCTCGCCCACGCTGCCGATCAGGCGCAGCGACGACAGGTCGTACTTGGCGG
>JBPYEM010000083.1:0-4725 GCA_051985205.1 Candidatus Limnocylindrales bacterium
CTGATCGGCTTCGTCCGCGGCGACGGCTTCAACATCTACACGCACGACAACCGCCTGGACCTCCGCGACCTCCTGAAGTAGGTCGCGGGTCGCTCAGCCGTCGCCGGCGCGCGGGCCGGCGTTCGTGAACTCTAACCCGAAGCGGCCCTTGATGCAGAGGTGGCCGTCGGTCACGGAGGAGTCCATCGGCGACGTGACCTTGACGATCCGGTTGTCCTGGACGTGCAGGTCGACGGCGCAGCCGACGCCGCAGTACGGGCAGATCGTCGGGGTCACTGTCTGGGCCGACTCGTCCCACGTGCCGGCGTCGCGCATGTCGTGCTCGGTCTTGAACATCAGGGCGCCGGTCGGGCAGACGCCGATGCAGTTGCCGCAGTAGACGCAGGCACTGTCGGGCAGCGGGACCGCGCTCTCGGTGGAGATCCGGGCATCGAAGCCACGCCCCGCAACGGCGATCGCGAACGTGTTCTGGGCGTCCTCGCCGCACGCCTCGACGCACTTGTAGCAGAGGATGCATTTCGAGTAGTCACGGACGTAGAGATCGTTGTCGACCTTGACCGGCTGGGCCACGGTCTCGGCAACGGCGCCCTCCGCCTCGGGGGCGTGGTGATGGCCGGCGTCGTGGGCGTCGCGCTCGCCGGCCGCCGCCGGATCGGTCGGTGGGCCGTACCGGGTGGCATCGGCTCCGTAGCGCTCGACGTACGCGATCGCGGACGGCGCAGTCGAGAGGTCGACCGAGGAACCGAGGAACTCGAGGACCATCCGGCGGCTGTGCCGGACCCGGTCCGTGTCCGTCTTGACGTCCATCCCGGCCTCGACCTTGCGGGAGCAGGCAGGGACGAGGACGCGCGAGCCGGTCACTTCGACCACACAGACCCGACAGACGTTGACCGGCGTCAGGTTCTCGAGATAGCAGAGCGTCGGCGTGTCGATGCCCTGGGCCCGGCACGCCTCGAGGATCGTCGAGCCGGCCGGCACGCTGACCGCGGCCCCGTCGATCGTCAGCTCGACCGCGGCCCGTTCCGGTGCCGGCGGGGGACCCGGTGGACGGCTCGCCCGGGCCGGTGGGTGGAGGACGATCTCCGTCAACGGCTGGGCGGCCGGCGGCTCATCGGCATGTGGCGCATCGGCGTGCGGCGCCGGGTCGCGGTCCCATGACAGGCCGGCGTCCTCGGGCATCGGCTCGCGGGTGATGTGGGGATGGTGCTCGTCGGTCACAGGGCGACCATCTCGGGTTGCCGGAACGCGCTTTCGATCGCGGAGCTCGCGGTCTGGCCGAGGCCGCAGATGGAGGCGTCCCGCATCGCCTGGCCGATGTCGCGGAGGAGGGCGAGCTCAGCCTCCCGGGAGCCGTTGGGGCGCGCGGCGGCGAGACGCGCGAGCAGCTCCTCCTGGCGGGCCGTGCCGACGCGGCACGGGACGCACTGGCCGCACGACTCGTCGCGGAAGAACCGGGCGATCCGCCGGAGGGCACCGACGAGGTCCGCCGTCTCGTCGAAGACCATGACGACGCCCGAGCCGAGCGTCGCGCCGATCGCCCGCGTGCCCTCGAACGTCAGCGGCACGTCGAGAGCATCCGGGCCCACGAAGACGCCCGCGGCACCGCCGAGCAGCACGGCCCGGACCGCGCGGCCACCGGGAACGCCACCGGCCAGGTCCAGCAGCTCACGGAGCGTGAGCCCGAACGGCACCTCGTACAGCCCCGGCCGCTCGACGTTCCCCGAGACGCAGAACAGCTTTGGACCGGCCGAGCCTTCCGTGCCGATCGACCGGAACGTCGCGACGCCGTCATCGCTGCCGACGATGACGAGCACGTTGACGAGGGTCTCGACGTTGTTGATCGCCGTCGGCTTGCCGAACAGGCCGATCTCGACCGGGAAGGGTGGCTTGTTCCGGGGCTCGCCACGCTTCCCCTCGATCGACTCGAACAGCGCCGTCTCCTCGCCGCAGATGTACGCGCCGGCACCGCGCCGGACCTCGATCTCGAGGCCGCCGAGCAGCCCGGCGGCGTCCGTGGCCTCGATCGCGTGCCGGATCCGCGCCTCCGCGAGCGGGTACTCGCCGCGGATGTAGAGGTAGGCGCGCGGCGCATCGACCGCGAAGGCGGCGATCGCGATCGATTCGACGACGGCGAACGGGTCACCCTCCATGAGGACGCGGTTGCTGAACGTGCCGGGCTCGGACTCGTCGGCGTTGCACACGAGGTAGTGCGGATGGACCGGCTGCTGGGCGACCGCCGCCCATTTCCGGCCGGTTGGGAACGCGGCGCCGCCGCGGCCGACGAGGCCCGACGCCGCGACCTCGTCGATCACCGCCGCCCGACCGATGCGGCGGGCGCGCTCGAGGGCGACGAACCCGCCTAGGGCGCGATAGTCGTCGAGGGAGCTGGGATCGACGACGTCCACCCGCGACAGCAGGCGCAGCTCGGGATCGCCGCGCTGGGGGATCGGCGCCGGAGCGTCCTCGGTCGTAGCCGCCGCGGCACCCGCCGCCGGTGAGGCGTTCGGCCGAAGGCGAGCGATCACGCCGACGGCATCGATCGGGCCGGTCGCGACCGCGGTCGGGCTGGTGCCGGCGGACGTCAGCATCATCGCCGGCGCCCGCTCGCACAATCCCAGGCAGGGCGAGCGCAGCCACGTCGTCTGGCCGTCGGCATCGGGCATCCCGGCAGGGCCCACGGCGCGCTCGAGATCGTCGCAGACCCGCTCCGCACCGGCGAGCGCGCACGCGAGGTCATCGCAGACGTGGGCGACGACCGGGGGTCGCGGCTTGGTGGAGAAGAGGGCGTAGAACGTCGCGACGCCGTAGGCCTCGGCCGGCGGGACCGTCAGCCGACGACTCACGTAGTTCAACGCGGGCTGGCTGATCCAGCCGATCCGCGACTGGAGCTCATGGAGGACCGGCAGGAGCAGGTCGCGGCGCGATCGGGCATCGTGGCCGCCGCGAGCCACGTGGCCGTCCGTCCTGGCGTCGCGGGGCCCGCCTCGCCAGCCGCTCTCCGGCGGGCCGAGCACGCCATCCACGGCCGCTCGCTCGGCGGGCGTCGCGAGCGGCCCGATGACGTGGAGGTCCATCGCCCCGAGTGTAGCCGTGCGGCCCGGACCGGGGTCGCCGGCCGCGCCGGACGGATCAACCGGCCTCGAGGATCGCCTTCGCCCGGTCGAGGTTCGCCATCTCGCCGTCCATCGATTTCTGGACCTGGCCGGACATCAGCCACTTCTTCCAGCCGCCGAGGTCGGCACTGAGGGAGAAGGTGACGGACGAGCCCGTCCCCGACGGCGCGACACGGAACTCACCGCGTGGACGCGCCGGGCCGGCCACGACCTGGAACCCGTATCGGCTCGGCGGCTCGTAGGCGGTGATCTCGATGTCGGCCGGGATGCCGCGTCCGCCCGGGCCCTCGATCACCTGGTGGATGTGGGCACCCCGGCTCGGCGGCCCGGACGCACTGATCTCCTTCACGTGGGTCCGCCAGCGTTGGTCGTTGGCCGGCGTCGCGAAGAAGGCGAACACCTGGTCCGGCGGCCTCGCGATCGTGACGGTGCGCTCTGCGTGCGGCATGGCTCCTCCTCGAGCCTCAGCTCCCGATCCCCGGCGGGTTCCAACTTGACGCGTCCCACTGATCATCCGGCTTCGCGAGCTCGGTCGCGAGGTCATCGAATGCGCTCTCGATCCCGTTCTCGACCCGCTGCCGGATGTCCGGGCGAGCGCCCAGGGCTGCCGACATCATCAGGTTCGCGGCCATGCCCTGCGGCCGGACCGTCGCCCCGATCGTGAGGTCCGTCCGACCGTCCGGCCGGCCTGCGATGTCGGCAGCGGCCTCCACGCGGATCCGGCCTTCGGTCGTTCGCACCTCGATCCGGTTCGGGCCGCGATCCGCGATCTCGACGTCGAGCCGGCCGCTGACGCCGAGCATCGTCCCGGGCCCCGAGCCCTCGGGGACGACGGGTGCCTCGTCGCGGAGCCGTTGCGCCAGCTCGAGCACCCGGTCGTGGACGACCCCGGGCGCTTGCTCGATCGTCCGGGTCGACGAATAGGTGAGGTCGGCCATCGTCAGTCGATCGTAATCCGGCCGGCCGCAGCGATCGGGAAGCCCGGGTTGTGGCAGACCTCCCACACGTGCCCGTCGGGATCGGCGAAGTAGCCGCCGTAGCCGAACGGCAGCTCGGTCCCGGGCTTGAGCAGGCTGGCCCCGGCCGCGACCGCCTCGTCGAGCGACCGGTCGACCAGCTCGGCGGTCTCGACGTTGATCGCGAGGGTGATCCCGCCGAATGAGCCGCGGGTGGGATCGAACAGCTGGGCGTCCTCTGCGAGCTCGCTCCAGCTCCAGATGCCGAGGTAGCTATCCGCCGTCCGGAACCAGACGATGTCGTCCATCGACGACTCGGCGCGTTCCCAGCCGATCGCCTCGTAGAACTGCGCGGATCGGGCGACATCCTCGACACCGATCGTCACGATGCTGATCCGGGCGGGGATGGCCATCGCCCCGAGTGTAGTCCCGTCTCCGCTCCGGACGACGGTGAGCGCGTCGTCATCCGTCCGGCCGCGTCGGAGCAACGGATCAACGGCTGATCCCGAACGCCCGGAGCAGCTCGGCCAGCCCTGCGGAGGTCATCCGGGCGAGGGCGCCGCCCGTGAACCGGAGGTCCGTCGTCACCTCCACCAGCGCGTCGGGCGGTCGCTCGAAAGCCGCCTCGTCCGCCTCGCCGTCGAACTCGACCTCGG
>JBPYEM010000084.1:0-2506 GCA_051985205.1 Candidatus Limnocylindrales bacterium
CGCGTCGGCTTCCTGCTCTTCTACCTGTTCGGCGGTGCCGTGGCGGCGGCGACCCAGGTGCTGATCGATCCCGCGTCGACCACGCCCATCCTCGGCGCATCGGGCGCGATCGCCGCCGTCCTGGGCACGTATGTCGTGCTGTACCCGAGGGCCCGCGTGCTGTCGCTCGTGTTCCTCGGCTTCTTCTACCAGCTGCTCCAGGTCCCGGCGATCATCGTCCTCGGCCTGTGGTTCGTCCTCCAGCTGATCGACGGCGTGGCGTCCCTGGGCGTCTCGAGCACCGCCGGCGGCGTCGCGCTGTTCGAGCACATCGGCGGGTTCCTCGCCGGCGTCGTCGTCGGGATCGTGATCCGGGCCGTCGCAGGGTTGCGGCCGCGCTCGCCTGGGTCGCTCGACGAGTTCCGCGTGGGATAATCGCGGCCATGGCCAACGAGGAGCCAAGCGCGCGGAATGGGCTCGTCGAAATGGTGGTGGAGAGCGTCCGCGTCCACATGCTCTCGAGCCGACACGTGGTCATCCTCAAGGAGACCGACCAGGACCGCTACCTCCCGATCTGGATCGGTCCGTGGGAGGCCAGCGCGATCGCGATGAAGCTCCAGGGTCTGACGGCAGACCGGCCGCTGACCCACGATCTGTTCGCGTCCGCCCTGGACAGCCTGGGCGTTCGCGTCGACCGGGTCGTCATCTCGACGCTCGCCGAGGAGACGTACCACGCTCGTCTCCACCTCGAACGGGACGGGACGATCTTCGAGATCGACTCCCGCCCGTCCGACGCCCTGGCGCTCGCCGTGCGAACCGGCGGGCGGATCTTCGCGAGCGAGGCGGTGCTCGAGCAGGCGGCCCTCGGCGGCGACGGCTCCGGCGAAGAGGAGGGCGCCGAGGGGGCCGCCCTCGAATCGACCGGCGAGCGCGTGGTGGACCCGCGGCTCGACATCTTCCGCGACTTCGTGAACTCGCTGGACGTGGACCCGGAGTCGCGGCAGGACAGCTAGTCGGGCGCACCGCGGCCCGTACCACCGTCTGCGCCCCGACACCCCGGCCCCAGCTTGCCGCGCCGGCGAGGTCGTCCGCCGCGCGACGCCGTCTAGCTGAGGATCGGCTCCCCCCGGCGGAGTGCCCGTCGGGCGTTCACCCACATCCGGAGACGCAGCCGCCAGAAGTCGCGGACTGCCCGGAACACCACGGACGGCTTCGCGCCCGTGGGCGAGCCGGCAGTCCGGGGGTAGTGCGCCACGCCGACCTCGACGACGGTCCGGCCGGCCGCCTCCAGCTTGATCAGGAGCTCCGCGGAGAAGAACGCCCCGCCCGATTCGACCGCGATCCCCTCCAGTGCTGCCCGACGGAAGAGCTTGCACGCGCAGTCGACGTCGCGGACCCGGAGGCCGAAGAAGATCCGGTTCGCGAGACGGTAGAGGCGCGCGTAGACGGTCCGCACGAGTGGGTCGGCCCGCTTGATCCGGTCGCCAACGACGACGTCGGGCTGGTCGGCCTCGGCGAGACGGTCGATCAGCTTCCCGAGATCGGCGACCCGGAACTGGCGGTCGCCGTCCGTGAACCCGACGAACTCGAAGCGTGCGGCCCGGAACCCCGATCGCAGCGCCGCGCCATAGCCCTGGTTCGTCGGATGGTGGACGACCCGGACGACGTCCGGATGGGCCGACGCCAGCACCTCGGCCAGCCGGCCCGTCGAATCGCGCGAGCCGTCGTCCACGACGATGATCTCGAAGGCCTCGGCGAGCGACGGCAGCGTCGCCAGTGCTTCCTCGACGAGCCCCTCGACGTTCGCTTCCTCGTTGTGGGCCGGGAAGAAGTACGAGAGTCGCGACAGGCGCTCGCTCACCGGCTCGCTCCGGTCGCGAGCGGATGGACCTGGAGCAGGTTGCCGGCGTAGGCACGGCCCACGGCGACGACCTGGTACTTCGCCTCGACCGCGGGCAGCTCACTGGTGCCGTTGCGGACGAGATACACGGGTCGCGTGGGAAGGAAGCGGGCGATCACCTGGTCGAGCTCTCCGAGGTTCTGATCGAGTCGGTTTCGATCATCGACGATCGTGATGTCCGGCCGGCGATGGTCGACGATCGTGGCATACCAGAGCGGTGTCGAGTAGCTCCACCACGACACGACGACCGCGTTGGGCTCGAGGATGGTGAGAACCTCGTCCGTCCAGCGTTGCGCGGCGACGTCCGTGCTGTCGTCGACGGCCTCCGCCCGCGACGAGAAGGTCGCGACGGCGGGCCACAGCAGCAGCCCCGCGAGGACGACGGCCGCTCCGGCCGTCCATCCCGCGCGGATCCGGGTGGAGGCGCCGGGCCACGTCTCGACCACCGCATTCCGGACCACCTCCACGACCGATCCCGCGAGGATCGCCAGCCACGTCCAGGCGAGCAATGCCGGCCCGATGTAGTAGCGGTCGATCGCCCCGTCCGGGTAGACCGAGTTGAAGAAGATCGTCAGCACCATCGCCGTGCCGCTGAGCAGCGCGTAGCGCGGGCGACGGACGATCGTC
>JBPYEM010000085.1:0-3777 GCA_051985205.1 Candidatus Limnocylindrales bacterium
GCGACATGGCCCGCCAGTGCCACCTCGATACCTGCCCGACGGGCATTGCCACGCAGCGCGAGGATCTCCGGGCCAAGTTCGGCGCCACGCCGGAGCAAGTCGAGCCGTTCGCGCTCGCGATCGCCGAGGATCTCCGCAGCGAATTGGCCGCGGTCGGGGCGCGCGAGGTCGCCGAGATCGTCGGCGAGTCGCGGCGCCTCCTGCGCGTCGACCGGCAGGCGGCGACCCTCGACCTCGGTCCGGTCATCGGCGCCGGCCGCTGGAGCGCATCGCCGGACCGGCGGCGGTCACCGGAGTCGGCCGGTCGCGACGTCCGGCATGGCGAGGCGAGCCCGCTCGAGCGTCGGTTGACGGCGGCCCTCGGCGGTCAGGCCGGATTCCGCGCCGACGGCCTCGCGCTCTCGACGGCCGAGCGGTCCTTCGGCGCGAGCCTCACCGGCGCGATCGAGCGGCGCGAGCTCCGGGCGCCGATCCAGCTGGGTCTTCGCGGCGCCGCGGGCCAGTCGTTCGGCGCGTTCGCGGGACCGGGCGTGGAGCTGCGGCTGGTCGGTCAGGCGAACGACTACGTCGCCAAGGGGCTGTCCGGCGGCGTGGTCGTCGTCGCCCCGGAGCCGGACCTCGCGACGGACGCCCATCGTCAGGCGATCGCGGGCAACACCTGCCTGTACGGCGCGACGAGCGGACGCCTCCACGTCATCGGCCGGGCCGGGATGCGGTTCGCGGTCCGGAACTCCGGCGCCGACGCCGTGGTGGAGGGGATCGGCCCGCACGGCTGCGAGTACATGACAGGCGGAACGATCGTCGTGCTCGGTCCGGTCGGGGCGAACTTCGGCGCGGGGATGACCGGCGGCCGCGCGTTCCTGTACGACCCGGATGGCCGCCACGTGGCCGCGCTCGAGAGCCGCAGCGTCCGCGGCGTGCGGCTCTCGTCGGCGATCGACGAGCGACCGGATGGCCCGAAGCTCGCGCGGCAGCTGGCGGACCTGCTCGACGCCCATCGCTCGGCCGGTTCGGCGCTCGCCGCGCGACTCCTCGCCGACGACGCGATCGCGGGCGACGTCTGGCTCGTCGAGCCGCTGGCGATCGTCGCCGCGGCGACCGCGGCCACGCCCGCGGTGCGCAGTCCGGAGCCGGCGGGCGTGCCCGTGCGCTCGTGACGGTCACTCGTCCGGCCTCGAACGACCGCAACCGGATCGCAACCCAGGAGATACGCAGCGGGTGACGACCCGACCGCGGACCTCGGCGGATCATCGCGTCGCGGCGTTGTCGGACGCCGTCTTGCCGTCTCGCGAACGAAAGGGCCGTCGATGATCCACCCGTCCGAATCCGAGCTCGAGCGACCGCTCGCGGTTCGCGACGGCCACGGGGCGCCGGTGACGTGTGCCGCGTGTGGCTGCCGCCTCCGCTCCGGGATCGCCGACAACGACATCGCCTGGTTCCACTTCAACCCGCTCGGCGGGCGCGACGCCCGCGGATGTCGGGTCGATTGCGTCGACTCGCCGCACGACGTCGCGGGCTACCGCTCGACCGTTCTCGCCCTCGCCTGACGGCCATACCTCGTCGCTGACGGCTGTCGCGCATCCGCACGCCACCGCGTCGTTGCGCCGTCCGCTCCTCGCTCACGGGCATCTGAGCCCGCTCGCTCCGGTGCTCCGCCGCGCCTAGCGGTGACGCACGCCTGCGCGACGAACACGGTTGGCTCTTGACCCGGTCGGGCCACCTCCGGCGAGCCAGGTCGGCCGGCCAATGCTTCGCGCCGCGACGCCGGTCGGGCCATCCTCTCGCGAGCCAGGTCGGCTGGCCACCGCTTCGCCCCGCGACGCCGGTCGGGCCACCCTCCGGCGAGCCAATGGCCGCCGCGTTGCGGCGACCGACGGCGTCGCCTGCGGCTGGCCCTGGCCGGCCTCGGACGGACTCCATGCTCCGCCGCGTTGCGGCGACCGACGGCGTCGCCCTTGGCTGGCCCTGCCCGGCCTCGGAGGGACGGGCTCTCAAACGCGCCGTGTCGCAGCGACTGACGGCGTCGCCTGCGGCCGGTCCGATTCGGCGTCTTCTAACCAGCTTCGATTCGGTAGCCGACGCCGCGGACCGCGAGGATGTCCGGGCCGCCGGCGCCCTCGACCTTCGCCCGCAACCGGGCGAGGTGCGGCTTGAGCCAGAGCAGGTCCGGATCGGACTCCGCCGGCCAGCCCGCCCGCGCCAGCAGGTGGTGGGGGACGATGTCCCCGTTCGCGCGGACCAACGCCTCGAGGAGCCGGAACTCCGTCGGCGTCAAGGTGAGGTTCTGATCGCCCACGCGCGCCTCGTGCCGAGCCGGTTCGAGCACGAGGAGTCCCGCGGAGACCGGCCCCGTTGCCGGTCCCGCCGTCGCCCGGTCGACGCGCCGCATGACCGCGGCGATACGCGCGAGCAGCTCCGCCTTGCCGAACGGCTTCACGAGGTAATCGTCGGCGCCGATCCCGAGCGCCCGCACCTTCGCCTCCTCGGCGCTCTCCCCGGAGACGACGAGGATCGGCGCCTGGCCGGCAGCCCGGATCTGTCCGGCGACGGTGAAGCCGTCCGGGCCGGGCATCGCGAGATCGAGCAGCACGATGTCCGGCGACTCCTCGCGGAAGCGCTTCACGGCAGTCAGGCCGTCATATGCGGTGATGACCTGGTGGCCCTCGGTTCCGACGAGCGCGGTGATCGCACCGACCATGGCCGGGTCGTCGTCGATCACGAGGATCCGAAGCGGACGGCTTGCGAGCATCAGACCGTCACGGTACATGCCACGTCAGACGGCCGCGGCGGCGGGCAACGCAACGACGAAGCGGGCACCCGTCGGCTCCGCGGGCTCGACCCACAGCCGGGCGCCCATCGATTCGCCCAGGCGCTTCGCCGCGTACAGTCCGATGCCGGACCCGCGGGCGGTGTGCGTCTCCCGACGGGCATACGGCTCGAAGATCCGCTCGCGCCACTCCTCGGGGCCGCCCGGTCCCTGGTCCGTGACGCCGATCCGGACCAAGCCCTCGACCAGGGCGTGGTCGATCGTGATCGTCGTTTCCGGCGGCGCATACTTCACGGCGTTCTCGATCAGGTGCTCGAGGATCTGCCGCAGCCGGGGCGGGTCCGCCAGAGCGTGATGGCCCAGCCCCGGGATCACCGCGAGCCGATGCTGGCGGACGATCGGCCGGATCGAATCGACGACCTCGGCAATCGCCGCTTCGACGTCGGTCGGGGCGACACTCGCGGCCTCCGCCGGCACGATCCGGACGCTCGCGAGGATCGAGTCGACGAGGCGATCCAGTCGCTCGACCTGATCGAGCGCGGCGTCGTGCCAGGCCTTCCGCTGGGCCCGTCGGGCGGGATCCCGTGACTCGCGCCCTTCCAGCGGTGGGTCGTCGCCCAGCAGCTCCGTGTAGGCGCGGACGACCGCGAGCGGCGTGCGCAGCTCGTGGGTGACGAGCGCGATCAGCTCGGAGCGAGCTTCGTCGATCTGGCGGAGCTGCTCGAGCCGTTCCTCGGCCTCGGTCTGCTGGCGGCCCTTCTCGACGATACCGGCGAGCAGGTCGGCGATCGCCTGGAGCTGGGCGACGTCCGCCTTGGAGAAGGTCCGCTCGCGCTCGGTCTGGACGTTGAGTACGCCGACGACCTGGTCGTTCCAGCGGAGGGGCACGCTCAGCATCGAGGCGATGAACCGGCGCTGGTCGATCCCGCGGACCCACAGGAAGCGCGCATCGGAGCGGACGTCCGGCACGACCAACGGCCGGCGACTCGCCGCGACGCGGCCGGTGACGC
>JBPYEM010000086.1:0-4829 GCA_051985205.1 Candidatus Limnocylindrales bacterium
GATCGCGAGATCGAGCCAGGGGTCGTAGAGCGAGACCTGTCGAAGGCGTTCTTCGACGATCGGGCCGTTGCGCCCGATCATCGGGTGGGGCCCGAGATCCGGCATCGTGCGGTCGACGAGCGTCAGATCGACGGGGAGCGGCGCGAGATCAGGCGCCTCGTCGGCGGCCATGTGGGTGTTGCCGCCGCGGTCGTCCCTCGGTTCGAATCCAGCGTCCTGGACCACCTCGATCGTGGCGGCGTCGTCGTCCCGGACCATCGTCTCGACCCGGAGCTGGTCGCTGCCTTCGGCACGCACGAAGGCTCCCAAGCGGTCGAGCGCCCCGACGAAGATCTGCCGGCGGAGGCCCGGTGGTGAGCCCGGCACGACGATCGGATCGAGGCCCCAGGCGCCTCGCCCTTCGGTCGCCATCGCAACGCCAACGGGGCCCGCGTCGTCGACGACGAAGCGCTGCTCGAAGGCGTCCGAGCGTCTCGGCGTCCGCCACCACCACTGGAAATCCGCGGCCTCCCAGATCCCGATGTCGGGATCCGCGAGGCGAATGCGATGCAGCAGGTCCGTCACGAGGCTGAGCGCCTCGAGGCCGGCCGCGCCCACGACCTCCGCACCCATCAAGATTTCGCGATCACGCCGGTGGTTCGGCATCAGGTCGCCATGATGCGACGCGCGCCAGCGGTCCGCGCCAGGCGGCGATCCCCGCGACCGCGACGAGCGCCACGCCGCTCAGGGCCATCGTCGACGTCACACCCGCCGCGGTTGCCAGCGCGCCGAGGCCGAGATGGCCGACCGGTCCGAACCCGATCGCGAAGAACCAGATCCCGACGGCGGCGCCCCGCTCGTGATCCGGCACGTGCTGTTGAACCAGCGTCTGGCCGATCGTGTCGAGCACCGACATCGCCGCTCCGACGACGAGCAGCACGGCCAGGGCGATCAGCAGCTGGCCGCTCAACGCCAGCGCTCCGAGCGACGCCCCCAGGAGGATGGCGGTCGCGAGCAGGAAAGTGCCGCCGCGCTCGCGCAGCCCGGATCGCGCGAGCAGCAGCAGGCCGAAGAACCCGCCGATGCTCCGGGCCGCGGAGATCGCCCCGAGCCCCGCGGCGTCGGTGTGGAGGACGTCCCTGGCGAGGCCCGGAAACAGGGTCATCGTCGCGAAGCCGAGGACCTCACCCGCGATGACGATGACGACGATGTGCTGAACGATCCGGGTCCGCGCAAGAAGCGTGAACGAGGCACGCAGTCCTGGCGCCGACGCGGTTCGACGCCACAGGGGACCGGACCGGCGTCCGGCGACGAACATCACTGCGCCCGCGCCGGCCGATGCGACGCCTGCGACCGTGAATGCGGCGGGCGCTCCGATGCGGTCGATGATCACGCCACCGGCGAGGGCGCCGAGCGACGCGACGACGGCTGTCGCCAGGTTGATCCACGCCAGGGCCTGCGTGGCACCGGCCGCTCCCGACAGGTCGACCGCGTATGCCTGGCTTGCCGTACCGCGCACGGTGTCCACGGCACCGAGCGACAGGCTGGCGAGGACCAGCGCCGCAACCGCCGCGGGTCCGGACGCTGGCGCCACGGCGAGCAGCAGGCAGACGGCGGTCGTCAGGAGGGTCGAGGCGACCAGCGTCCGCCGCCGATCGACGCGATCGATGAGGACGCCGATCGGGATCCCGAGGAGCAGCGCCGGCGTGAGGCGCGCCGCGAAGGTCAGTCCGACCGCCAGGCTCGAGCCGGTGAGCGCGAGGGCCAGCCAGCCGATCGCAACCGTCGTGAGCGACCAGGCGAAGGCGCTGCCCCCTCCACTCAACCAGAGCGGGACGAAACCGGGGATCCGGAAGGTGGGCTGCTGGGCGTCGGCCACGGCCCGATCATCGCGCCCGGCCGGGGCTTGGCGCAGCCCGGTTGCGAGGCCGTCGGGTTGCGAGGCCGTCGGGTTGCGAGGCCGTCGCGTTGCGGCGATGTCCGGTTGCGGCGATGTCCGGTTGCGGCGGCGTGGTCCCGTCGGCGCGGGAGCTACGGCGCCTCCAGCCGCTCGAGGACCTGCGCCGCCAGGAGCCGGCCGATCGCCAGCGAGCTGGTTGCGGCCGGCGATGGCGCGTTCCGGACGTGGAGGATCCGACCCGTGCCGGCGAGGACGAAGTCGTCGACCAGCGTCCCGTCGCGAGCAAGCGCCTGGGCGCGGACGCCGGATGGACCGAACGTCAGCTGGTCGGCGCGGATCTCGGGGACGTAGCGCTGGAGCTGGCGGACGAACGCGGGCTTCCAGAAGTCGCGCCACATCTCGGCGAGGCCGGTCCGCAGGTACCGGCTCGCGAGCCGGACGAAGCCCGGATACGCCAGGGCCCGGGCGAGCTCGCGCGGCTGCACGTCGCGCCGCCGGTAGCCCTCGCGGGCGAACGCGAGCACGGCATTCGGTCCCGCCCAGACGGCACCGTCGATCCGCTTCGTGAAGTGGACGCCGAGGAACGGGAACCGCGGATCCGGGACCGGGTAGATCAAGCCACGCACGAGCGGCCGGGCCGCCGCGTTCAGGGTGTAGTAGTCGCCGCGGAACGGGACGATCCGGGGATCGGCCGCTCCCCCGCTCCGGGCCGCGATCTCGTCCGCGCGCAGCCCGGCGCAGGCGACCGCCATCCGACCGACCAGATCGCCGGCGGCCGTCGAGACGATGACCTCCCCGCCGCGCTCATCGAGCCGCGTGACGGTTCGGCCGGTCAGGATCTCCGTCCCGCCGGCCCGAAGATCGGCGGCGATCGCCAGGGCGACCCGCCGGAAGTCGATGATCCCGGTCTCGGGGCTCCAGAGGCCACGGATCCCCGCGGCATGCGGCTCGATCTCGGCGATCCACTCCGGCCCGACCTCCTCGAGACCCGGCACACCATTCGCGACGGCCCGCTCCTTCAGGGTTGCGAACGGACCCAGCTCGTCCTCGCGAACGGCGACGACGAGCTTGCCGCACCGCTCGACTGGGATGTCGTGAGCCGCCGCGAAGGCCTCCATCAGGCCCTTGCCTTCCCGGCAGAGACGCGCCTTCAGGGATCCCGGCGCGTAGTACAGGCCAGCGTGGAGGACGCCACTGTTGTGGCCGGTCTGGTGCGTCGCGAGCTCGGCCTCCTTCTCGAGGATCGCGATCCGGAGGTCCGGCCGGGCGTCGGCGATCGCTCGCGAGGTCGCGAGTCCCAGGATCCCGCCGCCAACGACGACGATGTCGAACCGGTCGTTCATCACGACCGATTGTCAGGCCGGGGTCACCTCCGCCGCCGGCAACCCCTGCTCGGTTGGAACGAGCCGCCCGGCAGAGCCCAGCTCCCGCAGAATCCCGACGGTCGCCGCGATCCCCTCCTCGTACGGGGTCACGGGCACCGGGCCGAGCGCCGCGTCGAGCGCGTCGTGGGCGATCTCCGACGGGAACGGCAGCTGCGCGTCGGCAGCGGTGATGAGCCCGCGGGCGTCGGGCGCCGCCGCCTCGATCGCGGCGATCCACGCCTCGATGTCGACCGAGCTCCCGCCGAGGTTGAACACGTGCGCCCCGGTCACCCCGCTGCGGCTCGCGGCGAGGAGCGTCGCCGCGACGTCTGCCGCGTACTGGAAGAGCGTCGTGCCGCGGAAGCTGATCCGGTACGGCCGACCGAGCACCGCGGCCGCGATGGCCGTCGTCGGCGTGCTCGTCATCCCCTGGTCACGGCCCACGCCGTAGACCGTCATGGGCCGGAGCCCGATGCTCGCCATGCCATCGTCGAGGGCGTAGATCCGGGCCGTGCCCTCGTTCGCCCGCTTGTACACCCCGTAGTGCGTCGTGGGATGGCCGTCCGCATCCTCCTCGAGTCGATGCGTCGTCGCGTCCTCGTCGTCCGCGCTGAACGCCCCGATCGAGCTCGTGTAGACGAGCGGGTTGGCGGTCACTCCCCGGCGTTTGACGGCCTCGAACAGGTTGACCGTGCCGACGACGTTGACGAGGGCACCCAGCGGCGGGTCGGCGCGGCAGAACGGGACCTGCAGCGCCGCGAGATGGACGACGTTCGTGATGCCCTTCTCGTCGAGCGTCCGCTCGACCGCGGCGAGGTCGGTGATGTCGCCGACGACGAAGTCGACCGCCGCGAGCTCCTCGTCGCTCATGATCTGGGCGAGCCGCCGGTGATCGCGGCCGAGGTCGAGGGCGACCACCGGGGTCCCCTCGCGGACCAACGCACGGACGGTCCAGGCGCCGATGCAGCCGAGGGCGCCGGTCACCAGGAAGCGCTCCGACGTGCTCATCGCGTGGCCGCCGCGGCAAGCGACGTTGCGGGATCCCCGCCAGGCGTGGTCCGGCAGATGTTCGTCAGCCGGCCGATCCCGTCGATCTCGACCGACACGACCGAACCGTCCTGCAGGAACCGCGGCGGGTCACGGAAGACGCCGACGCCGCCCGGCGTTCCGGTCGCGATGACGTCGCCGGGCTCCAGGGTGAACGCGCGCGAACAGTGGCTGATGATCTCGGCGACGCCGAAGTACATCCGTTCCGTCGACGAGTCCTGGACCACCTCGCCGTCGACGACGCACCGGATCGGCAGGCGCTGCGGATCCGGGATCTCATCCGTGGTGACGACCCAGGGCCCAATCGGGCAGAAGGTGTCGAGCGATTTGCCGCGCGTCCACTGGCCGTCGCCGAACTGCAGGTCTCGAGCGGACACGTCGTTCAGGCAGGTGTAGCCCAGGACGTGGTCCAGGGCGTGCTCGACGCTGACGTTCCGGGCCCTCATCCCGATCACGACCGCGAGCTCCGCCTCCCAGTCCACCTGGGCGGTGAGCGCGGGGTCCCACGTGATCTCGGCTCCGTCGCCGACGACGGCGCT
>JBPYEM010000087.1:0-2084 GCA_051985205.1 Candidatus Limnocylindrales bacterium
CGCAGGAAGGCGATGAGCCGGTCGACGTGATGGTCGAACGTGAACTCCGCGGCATGGGTGCGAACGTTGCTGCGGAGCCGGGCCATCGTCGCGGGATCGACGAGGGTCGCGGCGAGGTCGTCCGGACGCCGGTAGAACAGCCCGACCCCGAGCTCCCGCCCGACCGTCTGCACGGCGACGCGGGAGCCCGTGTTGTCGCGCTGGATCATCGGCAGGCCAGCGGCGGCCAACGTCGCCATCCGAGCCGGGAGGTTCAGGTCGTCCCAGTCCGCGGCCGCGAGCTCGCCACCATTCCGCGATCGGAAGGCGTGGAGCCAGCCGGCGTCGTACCGGGAGAAGACCCGGACCCAGTCTTCGGGACCAACGGTCTCGTGGAGGTGGAGATGATCCGGCGCCAGGCGCCGCGTCCGGTCGATCCAGTCGCGCCACTGGCCGTGGGTGAAGCTGCCATGGAAATGGAGGTGGATCCCCTCCGCCGCGAGATCGGCCACGTCCTCCGGATGGAGGCCGATCGGCCGGCCCGGCACGACGGTGTGGACCTCGCCATCGTCCTCCGAGAGTCGCCGCGACATCGGGATGCCGTGGAACCAGTCGGCACGCGGCAGATCGCCGTCCAGCACGAGGCTCCGGTCTGGGTCGGCTGCCTCCGGCACGAACTCGCCGAACCACGCCGCGACTTCCGGGCTCGAGTGGACGACTCCCATCGTGCGCTGGGTGAGCTCCACGAGGTCCGGCCACGTTCCGCGCTCGCGGCAGATGAACGGGCCTTCCTTGAAGTGCCAGACGAACGGGATCGACGGCAGGCGGCGGCGGACCTCGGCGGCGAAGGGCACGGCATGCCAGTTGAGCAGGCCGTAGATCACGTCCGGCCGCAGACGGCGAACGGCCGTCGGCCAGCCCGATGGGTCGACGTCGGTGACATGGCCGAATGGGACCGGGCCCACCGTCGTGTACCAGGCCGGCGTTCGCGTCCACAGCCCGTACAGCTCGTGGCCGCGCTCCTCGAGCTCCAGGATGCGGTCGGCGTTGTACGACAGCTCGCCGACCAGGAGGATGCGGAGACCGTCCGCCGCCCGCGGCGTCGACGGACGGTCCCGGAACCGGGCGTACCGGGCGACCTCATCGATGGGATCGCCGACGCTCGTCCGGAATCGCAGTGGATGGCGGATGTCGTACCGCTGCCGGAACGGATTGATCCCACCGAGCGGCTCGCGGATCCAGTGGGTGAGCTGATCGGGATGCTCCACCCACTCGCACGTGACGCGGCCGGTGTACGCGACCCGGCCGTGGCGACGGACGGCGGACCAGTACATCCGGTCGAGGTCGTCGGTCACGAGCTCGGTCCGGTCGAGCCATGGCTCGTGGATCCGGCGATGCAGCACCTGGACGAGCTGCGGCCAGCCGTCGACCGTCGACACGGTCTCGCGGTTGTAGTGGTGGCGAACGCCGCTGACCGCCATCGCGAGCGTCGGGCTCGCATCGAGCGTCGCGAGCAGTGTCGCGAGATGGTCGCGGTAGAGCACGTCATCCGATGGCAGGTAGGTGACGAGCGGTGCCGTCGTGGCCGCGAGCCCGTCGTTGAGGGCGCGTCCCAGCCCGCCGTTCTCGGCCCGCCGCAGGTACCGGATCCGGGGATCGGCGAGGAACGGCTCGACGACGTCCGCGGTGTCGTCCGGCGAACCGTCGTCGACGATCAGGAGCTCCCAGCGACGTTCCGTCTGGGCGAGCAGGCTGCGAACCGCGCGAGGAAGGAAGGCCGCCTGGTCGTGGGTCGGCATCAGCACCGACACGCGCGCCGCAGCGTCGACGGACGGGTCGGTACCGTCCCGCTCGGTGCGGTCCCGCTCGGTGCCGTCCCGCTCGCCGTCGTTCATCACCATGAGCGTTCCAGGAGCTCCCCGGCCGCCTCGACGACGGCCGTGACCGGGACGTCGGCGACGAAGGAGGGGTCATGCGGGCATCGACCATCGGTCGCGTCGGCTCCACAGACCGGGCAGGCGAGCCGCCACGAGACGATCGCGCGATCGCGAAGCCGCGAGAACGGCCCCGCGTTGATCAGGTTGCCGACCCAGAAGATCCCGACC
>JBPYEM010000088.1:0-7474 GCA_051985205.1 Candidatus Limnocylindrales bacterium
GACCGAGTCCGGCGTTCGGTCCCTCGTCGCCCGCGCCCTTGCGGCCCTGCGGGCGCATCCGGAGTTGCTGTGATGGACGGGCGCGATCGAGAGACCTTCGACCGCTTCGCCGAGCGCTACTCGGCGATCGAGGACCTGATCCCGGCGCCGCCCCGCCTTCGGCCCCGCGTCGTTCCTTCGGCGGGGTTGCGTGCCGGGACGGCCCTGGTCGGGCTGGCGGCGTTCCTCGTCGCCGTCGTCGTGCTCGCGCGGATCGCTCCCGGCTCGGCGGGTCCGTCGTCGGCCGTCCGGGCGACGGCATCCGCGGTTGGTTCGGAGCCGGGGGCAACGGTGAGCGCGGTTCGTTCGGAGCCGGCGGGCAGCTCTACCCCCGGCACGAGCGACGAGATCGCGCATCCTGCCTGGCTGCCGGCCGGCTGGTACGCGATCCGACCGCACATCTGGACGTTGCCCGTTGGGCCTCAGCTCTTCGCCTCGAACGTGCCGATCGCGGATCCGTGTCCAGTCGAACACCTGAGCGCCGACGCGTGTCAGCGGCCGCTCGCGGGCCTGCCGGAGAACGGCATCCTCGTCACATTGAACGGTTCTGCGGTCCTGATGGCGACCAAGAACTTCGGCATCATCACGACGACTGCCGCGAGCAGCGTCTGCGCATCGCTGGGTGGCGACGTCGCGATGTGGGCGCCGGTGAACGGCGGCCTGCTGTCGGCCTGCATCCGCGGACCCGATATCGCCGAATTCGCCAACGCGTTCCGCCAGATCGTGGCCGTGGCCGTCGATCGTTCCCCGCCTGCGACGATCGCGAGCCTGCCGCCCGGGATCAGCCGGGACGAGGCGGTTCGCCTGGCCACTCCCCACGTCACCTCGGACTCGCGACTGATCGAGGCCGAGGCGGGACCGTTCGCGCTCCTGGACACCCATCCCGGAGAAACCGGACCCGGCGCGCCGGTCAAGCCGACGGACCTCGTTTGGGTCGTGAGCTACACGGACGAGATGACGATCTGCCCGCCGTCGGCCGCTCCGGGCGACGCCAATCCATGTGGCACGCCACGGCTGGGCCTGCTCGTGGTCTACCTGGACTACACGACCGGCAGGTTCCTCATGTCCGAGGGAAGCTCTCCCGGGCCATGATCTCGTCGCCGCTCTCCGACCGTCGTCGTGGTGTCGCTGGCGTCGGGCGGTCTATCCGCCGGTCGCGATCCCCCACAGGGCGCCGAGAATCAGGAACGGCCCGAACGGGACGTACGTCCGCCGACCGATCCGGCGCGTCACGAGCAGGACGGCCAGGACGAGACCTGCCGCCAGGAGGCCGGAGAGGAGCCCGCTGATCGTCCGGACCAAGCCGAGCATCAGCCCGACGCCGCCGAGCAGCTTCACGTCCCCGATCCCGAACGCGCCGGCCCCGAACGGCACCGACATCACCCACATCGCCAGGGGCACCACGACGGCCACAGCGATCGCCGGGAGGAGGGCGGAGCCCACGAGCGGATTGCCGCCGACGACGTCGAGGATGAGCGCGACCGGGATGACCGGGAGCGTCAGCTCATCGGGCAGCAGGCGCTGGTCGAGATCGATCGCGAAGCCGACGACCAGCGACGCGAACCACGCGCCGAACACGATCTGGACGTTGGCCGACTGTCCCCCGAACCGGTCGGCGAGCAGCCAGAACGCGAACGCGCCGGTCGCCGCGGATGCGACCGTTCGCCAGCCGATCGGTCGGCCGGGCGGATGCTCCTCGTCGTGCTCCGGCCAGCGAACGGCGAGCCGATCGGCGACGACCCCGAAGACGGCCCCCGCGACCGCGAGCGCGATCGCGAGTGGGGTCAGCACCGCCGCGCCGAACGAGGGGCCGTCAGGCAGCCGCCCCGCCCTTCGCCCCGGCCAGTGCCAGCTCCACGAGCGTGGCGTGGGTCACGCCCGTCGCACCGCGCGCCGCCCAGCCGGTTGTCTTCCGGAAGTAGCCGGAGCCGCCGATGTCGAAATGGACCCAGGGGACGGTCCGGAACTCGCGCAGGAAGATGCCCGACTTGACGAGCGACCCCTCCGCCGAGCCGGAGTTGATGATGTCGCCGTACCAGCTCTCCATCTCGGTCGTGTACTCATCGACGAGCGGGATCTGCCAGTAGCGCTCCGCGGCGACGTCGGCCGCCTTCATGACGTCGTCGTACCAGCTCTGCGGCGTCCCGAACGCGCCCGTCAGCAGGTGCCCGAACGCGCGCGACACTGCGCCCGTGAGCGTGGCCACGTCGACGATGTGGGTCGCACCGAGGCGCTCCGCGTACGTCATCGCGTCGCCGAGGATCAGGCGACCCTCCGCGTCCGTGTTGGTGATGTCCACCCACTTGCCGTTGAGCGCCTTCACGATGTCGCCGGGCCGGGTGGAATGCGATCCTGGCATGTTCTCGACGGCCGGCGCCACGGCGAGGAGCGGCGTGCCGGGTGCCAGCCGGGCGACCGTGCCGATGGCCGCGATCACGGTGCATGCACCGATCTTGTCCATCTTCATCTCTTCCATCCGGTCGGCCGGCTTGATCGAGATGCCGCCGGAGTCGAAGCAGACGCCCTTGCCGACGATCGCGAGGTGGCGGTCGAGCGCGTCGCGCTCCCCTTCCCCGCCGGAGCGCAGCAGGATCATCCGCGGCGGGTTGTCGCTGCCCTTGCCGACCGCAAGGAACATCCCCATCCCGAGCTCGCGGGCGCGGTCGGGTTCGATGACGTCGATCCAGAGGTCGTGGCGCTTCGCGATCGACCGGGCCTCTTCGGCGAGGACCTCCGGGGTGATCTCCGCCGCGGAGCGGTTCGAGAGCGTTCGGGCGTGGTTCGCGCCCTCGCCGATGATGACGCCGCGCTCGCCCGCCTTCTGCAGGGCGGCGGTGTCGCCGCCGGGCGCGACGAGGATCAGCTCGTCGAGGACCGGCGGCGCCGTCGCCACCTCGTCGTGGTCGCGGTAGAGGGTCCGCGGCTCGAAGCTCCCCTCGACGACGCCGCGGGCGACGAGCTCCGCGACGGTCGACGCCGGGTCCGAGCCGCCGAGCGCGTCCGCCAACGGGTTGATCCAGACCGCAAGCGTCCGGGCATGGCGGCCACTCAGCCGGTGCTCCGCGGCAGCGCCGACGTGGAGGACGGTCTCGCGGTCGAGGTGATCCGCGGGTCCCGCGCTCACCGTCAGGACGCGCCTCGCCCTGACGTCACCCGGCGCGGCGATCGAGGAGGTGAACCGCTTGGCCCGCAGCTCGCCGAACTCGGCGAGGGCCGCCAGCTCGCCTCCGGTCCGCCGGTTCAGCTCACCGAGCGGGCCCTCGAACGCCGGATCGCCGACGATCGGGATCGCGAGGACGTCGGCGGCGACGTCCCAGGGCTGGTCATCGACGACGCGCAACTGCACGGATGGGCTCTCCTTCGGTGTCGCAGGGCCAGCGGGCGTTGCCGCGACTGGGTCGTCGAGCCTTGGCTCGACTCGGTCGCCGCAGTGTACCGGCGGGAATCGCCGGCGGTTCGATCCGAGTTGACACGCCGCCTCGCTATGGCCCGGCCGACGCTCCCGGCGACGCGCCAGACGGCAGGGGCGCGGCGGGCGAACCAGTGCTCGAGGCGGCCGGCTCCTCGGAGGAAATGGCGGCTTCGGACGCCGCGGGCTGGTCGGATGCGGAGGCTCCCGGAGGCGAGGACAGGGCATCGATCGCGGCCTGCAGCCGTGCCTTCGTCTGCTCGATGCCGATGACCGCCTGGTTCAGGCCGCCGCGACCGATCTCGGCGAGGATGATCACCAGGCCCGAGGTGTTCGACGGCAGCAGGTCGTGGGCGTGCCGCTCGTCGATGGCCGCCTGGCGGAGGTCCTTCGTGATCCGGCCCTTCGCCGCGATCGTCGCCTGGTAGAGGTGGGCCAGGGCTGCGTCATACCGCGCGTTCGCGTCGATCCACTGCGTCAGGGTCGTCACGTCGATGCCGGTGCCGGCGAATGCGTCGCGCAGCTTCTTCGCCTCGTCGAGCTTCGCCTGGGCCTGGGCGAGGGTCTTCAGCGCGTCCGAGAACTGGCCCTTCCGACCGGTCGCGGCCGCGGCACCGGCGATCTGGTCGTGATCGGTCAGCAGGGCGCCGAGCCGGTTCGCGACCGAGGACCCCGCGGCCAGCCGGATCCAGGCAGCCTCCAGGCCGCCGGTCGCGTCGAGCGCCGACAGCGCGACGTCGCGCCGGCGGACCGTCTCGGGCGACCACAGGATCGCCTCGTTCGGGCCGCTCCCCGGCAGCAACCGCAGCTCTTCGCGGATCTGGCCGGACCGGCTCTCGACGCCGTGGGCGAGCGTCTGGCCGTCGGCGACGGCCGTGTCGATCGCCGTGAAGTCGGAGGAGACGAGGGCCGTCAGCGCGCCGCGACCCAGCTCGCCGAGCCGGTCGACGTCGGAGGTCAGGCCCGCGAGCTCGAGGGCGACATGGTCGAGGATGGGAGCAGCGGCACGGTCGCCGTCGAGCGTGAGCTCCGGCCGGGCGACGATCCCCGGCTCGTTGGCAAGGACGCTGACGAGGCCGGCGCCACCGATCGCGATCACCGCGACGAGCAGCAGCCAGACGATCGTCAGGGCCGCACGGGTCAGCAGCCGGCGCATCGGGCGGCATCGTAGCATCGGCTCGTGGACGTCCCGGCCCCATCCCTCGCGGCGCCGGACGACGCTGCGGCCCGCCACGAGTGGCTCCGGTCATGGCCGAAGGCGGAGCTCCACCTCCACCTCGACGGGTCGCTCCGGGTGGAGACCGCCCTGGATCTCGCCCGGACGCGGGACGTCGACGCGCCACGGGATGAAGCGTCGATGCGGGCGGCCCTCGTGGCGCCGATGCCATGCCGGGACCAGGCGGAGCTCCTCCGCGCCTTCGACATCCCGATCGCCCTCATGCAGGACGCGGAGGCGCTGGAACGCATCACGGCGGAGCTGGTCGAGACGAAGGCCGCCGACGGCGTTCGGTACGTCGAGATCCGGTGGGCACCCTTGCTTCACATCGCGCGCGGCCTCTCCCCGATGGACGTCATCGCGGCTGTGACGCGCGCGGCCCGGGACGCGAGCCGCCGGCACGAGACCGAGGTCCGCCTGATCTCGACGGCGATGCGCAGCCACGACCCGGCCGCGAACGCCGAGCTGGCCCGAGTTGCGGCGACGTTCCTCGACGCGGGCCTGACGGGTTGGGACCTCGCGGGACCGGAAGCCGCGTTCCCGGACGCGACGCTGCACGCGGAGTCGTTCGGGATCGCTCGCGACGCGGGGCTCGGGATCACGGTCCACGCCGGCGAATGGGGCGGCGCGGCGCAGGTCCGTCGGGCGCTGGCCCTCGACCCGGACCGGATCGCCCACGGTCCCGGCGCGGTCACCGATCCCGAGCTGTGCGACGAGCTGATCGCCCGCGCCGTCCCGCTCGACCTCTGCCCGACCTCGAACTGGCAGGCGGGCATCGTCCCGACGCTCGCCGACCATCCGCTCGCGAGGCTCCACCGGCTCGGCGTGCCGGTGACGCTGTCGACAGACGACACGACGGTGTCCGACCTCAGCCTGACCGACGAATACGAGCGTGCGCTCGACGTCATCGGTCTGACCGTCGACGAGCTCTGGGCGGTCGACCGATTCGGCCTTGATGTGGCGTTCGCGGATCGAGCGACCATCGACCAGCTGACGGCCGAATTCGACGGCTGGGCGCGCTAGCGCTCGGCGACGTTCCCAGCTCGACTCGGGGAATGCCGAGTCGATCCGCGATCGCCCCGGGCAAGCGTCGTCTTCCCGGAGCCGGACCGCCCGACGACGACGATCCGATTCACCGCTTCCCGGCGGTCGCTCCCAGCTGTTCGAGGACCTCGGCGAGCTCACGGGCATCCGCCGCAACCGCCGTTGGCCGCCGGTCGGCCGGTGCGGCATCGACATCCGCCCGGCTCGTCACACCGGTGAGCATCAGGACGCTGCGGGCCCCGATCGCCCTCGCGGCGCCGATATCGGTCCCGAGGTTGTCGCCGATCATCACCGCCTCCGCCGGCTCCCGGCCCACGACCCGCGCGGCCTCCTCGAGCAGGTATGGCTCGGGCTTGCCGATCGAGATCGGCCGGACGCCGGACGCTGCTTCCACCGCTGCCACGAGCGATCCCGCCCCTGGTCGGACCGCGCGTTCGGTCGGGTACACCGGGTCGCGGTTCGTGGCGACGAACCGAGCGCCGGCGCGGACGCAGTCCACCGCAACCGTGAGCCGCAGATAGTCGATCTGGGGATCGAGGCCGACGACCACCGCCTCGGGCCGGCCGGCCGCCTCCCAGCCATTGCCGCCGTCCGTGCCCTCGACGCCACCGCCCCGAATGAGCTCGCCCGCATCGGCCGCCCGCGTGACGCGGAACCCGGCGTCGGTCAGCTCGCGGTCGAGCCCGCTGGCACCGACCGTCAGCACATGGGCGATCGACGGATGGTGTTCGCGGAGATACAGCGCCGTGGCCCGCGGCGACGAGACGATCCGGTCCGCGGAAACCGGCGCGCCCATGCTGGCGATCCGGTCGACGTACTCCTCGCGGTACCACATCGAGTTGTTCGTCACGTACACGACGTCATCGCCGCGCGCCGCTCGGGCGGCGAGCACGGCAGCAACCCCGGGCACCGGTTCCGAGCCGCGGTAGAGGACGCCGTCGAGGTCGACGAGAAGGAGCAGGCCAGGGCCGGACATCGAGCGCGAATGCTAGCGGGCGGCGCGCGTTCCACCGCGCCTCGTACGATCCGCCGATGACGCGCGTCCGACCGAGTCAGGATCCCCTCTCCGGTGTGGCGCGGCTGCTCGTCGACGCAACGAACGTCCTGCACGCGCTTGCGCGGGGAGCTGATCGGCAGCCACCCGCGGCGCTCGTCGGCCGGTTGCGTGGAGCGATCCCGCCCGAGGTTTCGATCGAGCTCGTCTTCGACGGACCGGCCGAGCGAGGACTGTCCGGAGAGCGGATCGCCGGCGGCGTGACCGTGCGCTATGGCGGGCGCTTCTCGGCGGACACGATCCTGATCACGCTTGCCGAAGAGGCAGCGGAGGCGGGCACGGCCGATCGACTCCTCGTCGTGACGGACGACGTCGCGCTTCGACACGCCGTCCAGCGCCGCGGTGCCGCGACCGCCGGCACGGCGTGGCTGCTGCGACGCCTGGATCGGCCGCGCCTGACGGGGCTGTCCGTCGGGAACCGACGACCGCCCGCCATTGCCCAGCCGCCCGCTGGGGAGCAGTCGGCGCGGGATGTCGCGGACCGGCGCTGGTCACCTGGCCGCGGCGCGACCCGGAAGCGCGGCAATCCTCGCCGTCCCGCGAAGGGCTCCTGACGCATGTCGGCGCCGCCGGGCCGGTGGCCCGACTCCGCAGCGGTCGCCTCTTCTCGCGCAGGCCGCGAACGACACCCCCTCCGCGCGATACCTGTATGTGCATCAAGAAACGGGCCGCGTCGCCGCGCAGGTCAGAACGGGCCGCGGCGCGGCGCAGG
>JBPYEM010000089.1:0-12156 GCA_051985205.1 Candidatus Limnocylindrales bacterium
GCCGGCGGGCCGGCCGACGTGGTCGATGAAGATCTGCTCCAGCGACGGATCGTCGACCTCGAAATGGCTCACCCGGGCGCCCGCGGCCACGGCCGCAGCGAGGAGTGCAGCCGGCTCGACGCCCTCATCGAGCTCGATCTCCGTTCGGTCGATTCCCGGCCGGAGGATCCGGGCGCCCGGCACGTTCGCGAGCCAGCTCAGCCGATGGTCGTCGTCGACCGAGAGCTTCACGAGACGCCGGCCGCTCTCCCGCTTGATCTGGCGGAGCGGCCCGCCGATCACGACCCGACCGCGATCGATGATCGCGATCGACTCGCACATCGCCTCGACCGTCTCCATCTGATGCGTCGAGAAGATCAGCGTCCGGCCCTCGTCGCGGAGCTCCAGGAGCGCCTCCCGGAGGAGCGCGACGTTGACGGGGTCAAGACCGGTGAACGGCTCGTCCATCAGGAGCACGGCCGGGTCGTGGAGGATGGCCGAGATCAGCTGGATCTTCTGCTGGTTGCCCTTCGAGAGCTCCTCGGCGCGGCGCCCGGCGAGGTCCGTGACGCGCAGGCGGCGCAGCCAGTCGAGCGCGCGGCGCTGGGCGACGTCGCGGGCGACGCCGTGGAGAGAGGCGAAGAACACGAGCTGATCGAGGACGACCATCCGCGGGTAGAGGCCGCGCTCCTCCGGGAGATAGCCCCAGGTCGCACGCGGCAGGGCCCGGCTGTCGACGCCGTCCCAACGGATCTCGCCTCGATTCGCGGCGAGCACGCCGAGCGCGATCCGCATCGTCGTCGTCTTGCCGGCGCCGTTCGCCCCGAGGAAGCCGAAGATCTCGCCCGATGGCACCTCGAACGTCAACCCGTCGAGGGCGACGACCGGCCCGAACGCCTTGTGGAGGGCGTCGATCTGGAGGCTCACCGGCGGAGGATAGCCGTCGATTCCGCGGCTCGTCCCCGGACGATGGTCCCGGCTCGTGCGATGATGGCGACGTGACTGCCCAGCGTGAGTCGGCCCCGTCGGGGGCATCCATCTCGGCGGCGGTCCCGTCGACGACGCCGGTCCGGATGCATGCGGATCGCGCGGCCGGGACGTTCACGATCGCGTGGTCGGATGGCCACGAGAGCGCCTACGACTTCCGGACCCTGCGGTACCTCTGCCCCTGCGCGTACTGCCGCGGCGAGGCCGGTCTGCCGGGCTGGCTCGACTCGGCGCCGGTGCTCACCGCCGAGCAGACGCGGATGACGGACATCCATCTCGTCGGCAACTACGCCGTCTCCCCGCACTGGGGCGACGGTCACTCCACCGGGTTCTACACGTTCACGCTGCTCCGCGATCGTTGCCCGTGCCCCGAGGACACGGCGCGTCGAGCGAGCGGCGCCGCCCAGGCCGGCGGCCCGACGGGCTCCGGCCACCAGCACGACTGAGGGATCGCTCCGATGATCGTCGCCACCACCCCGTACATCGCCGGGCACCGCACCGTGGAGACGAAGGGCCAGACGTTCGGCCTCGTCGTCCGCAGCCGCGGCTTCTCCGGCAACCTCATCGCCAGCCTCCGCTCGCTCGGCGGCGGCGAGATCCACGAGTACACGTCGCTCCTCGAGGACACCCGCCGGCAGGCGCTCGATCGGCTCGTCCAGAACGCGACGCTGATGGGCGCGAACGCCGTCGTCTCGATGCGGTTCGACAGCTCGGAGCTGGCGGGGACGATGTCCGAGATCGTGGCCTATGGCACGGCCGTCGTGATCCAGCCGGACGCCTCCGCGACGCAGACCGCCGAGTAGCCCCGGACCAGACCCGATCGGCATGCTCACGCCGACCGTCCGCGTCGCGGCCGCCGTCCTCGCCGTGCTGATGCTCGTCGGCGGGCTGATCGCGGCCCCCTTCGCCGGGATCAGCGGCGTCTGGTCCACGGTCGTCGGCGCCGGTGTCCTGATCGCGCTCGTCGTCGAGCGCAACCGCTACCGGTCGGAGGCCGCGGACCGGACCTTCGACCCGGTCGGCCCCGGCGGCGGCGAGCCGCACGGGAGCCTGGACTCGCGCTTCCGGCCCACGCCCGAGACGTTCGTCGACCCGACCTCGAACCGCCGGATGCGCGTCTTCGTCGACGCCCGGAGCGGCGAACGGCGATACGTCGCCGAGGACTGACCGCGGAAGGGAGGCCACACTCTCCGGGACCATCGGGCCGTTGGGGGCGGAATCAGGAGCGTGCTATCCTCGCCCGCCCGAGCGACGTCCTCGTCGCCGCACCTGACGGGAGCCCGTTCCCGACACGATGACCGCCCTCCCAGCGCCATCCGGGCCGGCTGAACCGGAGCCCACGCCCCTCCGTCGACCGTCCGGCAAGGCCAGCCAGCGTGAGCCGCGGCGCCAGCCGAAGAGCCCGTACATCAACCGCGAGCTCTCCTGGCTCGACTACGCCGGGCGGGTGCTCTACGAGGCCCAGGACGCGCGCAATCCGCTGCTGGACCGGGTCAACTTCCTGACGATCTTCGCGAGCATGCTCGACGAGTTCTTCCAGATCCGGATCTCGGGGCTGCGCCAGCAGCTCCACGCAGGATCCACGGCGACCGCCCCGGACGGGCGCACAGCCGGCGAGCAGCTCGCCGCGGCCCGGAAGCGAGTCCTCAAGCTCGTCGCTGACCACAGCGCGGCATGGACGGAGATCCGCAAGGCGCTCGGCGACACCGGCATCGAGATCGTCAAGTACGGCGCGGTGCCAGAGCACCACGAGGCGCTCCGCCAGCGGTTCATCGACGAGATCTATCCGGTCCTCACCCCGCTCGCGGTGGACCCCGGCCATCCGTTCCCGTACATCTCGACGCTGAGCCTGTCGATCGCCGTCGGGCTCCGCGACCCCGAGACGGACGAGCTGCACTTCGCCCGGGTCAAGGTTCCCCAGGTCCTGCCGCGTCTCTACCAGGTCGCCCCCAGTCGGTTCGTCCTCATCGACCAGATCATCGAGGCGAACCTCGACCTGCTGTTCTCCGGGATGGAGATCATCGAGCACCACCTCTTCCGGGTCACCCGCAACGCCGACCTGTCGATCGAGGAGGACGAGGCCGACGACCTCCTGATGGCGATCGAGGAAGAGCTGCGACGGCGGCGGTTCGGCGAGGCCGTCCGGCTCGAGGTGGAGCGGTCGATGCCCTCGACGACGCGAACCATCCTGCTGCGGGGCCTGGGCCTCGGCGAGGACGATGCGTACGAGATCAAGGGGATGCTCGACCTGACGGGCCTGCGCGACATCCTCGACCTCGACCGGCCCGACCTGAAGTCGGAGCCGTGGACGCCCGTCACGCCGCCGCGCCTCGTGCCGCCCGACGAGGACGAGCCGACCGACGTCTTCGCCGCGATCCGGTTCGGCGATCTCCTCGTCCACCACCCGTACGAGAGCTTCGCCGCCTCGACGGAGCGGTTCATCGCCCAGGCCGTGGACGATCCCGAAGTGCTGACGATCAAGATGACCCTCTACCGGACGTCCGGCGACTCACCGATCGTGCGGGACCTGATCCGGGCGGCGGAGCGGGGCAAGCAGGTCGTCGTCCTCGTCGAGATCAAGGCCCGCTTCGACGAGGAGGCCAACATCGTCTGGGCCCGCAAGCTGGAGCAGGCCGGCGCCCACGTCGTGTACGGACTGGTCGGCCTGAAGACGCACTCCAAGGTCTGTCTCGTCGTCCGGCGCGAAGGATCGGGCCTTCGCCGCTACGTCCACATCGGCACCGGCAACTACAACACCCGGACGGCGCGGCTGTACACGGACCTCGGCCTGCTCACGACGCGGCCGGAGCTGGGCGCGGACGTGACGGATCTCTTCAACGTCCTGACGGGCCTGTCGCGACAGCGGACGTTCCGGCGGCTCCTCGTCGCGCCGCACAGCCTCCGGTCCCGGTTCCTGGAGCTCGTCGACCGCGAGATCCAGCACGCGGAGCTGGGTCGCGACGCGCGGATCGTCGTGAAGCTCAATGCCATCGTCGACCAGCCCTCGATCGAAGCCCTGTACCGCGCATCCCGGGCGGGCGTGCGGGTCGACGTGATCTCCCGCGGTGCCTGCTCGCTGCTTCCCGGCGTCAAGGGCGTCTCGGAACGGATCACGGTCCGGTCCATCGTCGGCGAGTTCCTGGAGCACTCGCGGATCTGGTGCTTCGAGAACGGCGGCGACGCCGACTGGTACATCGGCTCGGCGGATCTGATGGACCGCAACCTGGATCGGCGCGTCGAGGCGATGGTCCCGGTCGAGGATGCCGAGGCCCGGGCTCGCCTGGTCGAGATCATCGAGCTCATGCTCGCCGACGACCGCCGTTCGTGGCAGCTCGGCTCGGATGCCGAATGGCGCCGGACCGAAGCGATCAACGGGACGCCTGGGACGTGTGACGTCCACCAGCAGCTCAAGGCTCGGGCCCTCGCTGCGGCGGCGACCGCCGCGACGCCGCATCGTGCCCGGGCCGGCATCGGCTCGCTGGACCCGAGGGCGTGATCGGCCGATGACCGCGTCGCCCTCGTCCGGCCGGCCTGTCGAGGTCGAGCTCAAGTACCGGGTCGTCGACCCGGCGGCGGGCGATCGCTACCTCGTCGCCGACGACATCGCGGGCTTCGCCCCGAGCTCTCCGGTCCGCTCGACGCAGGTCGAGGACCGCTACATCGACACCGCCGACGGCGCGCTCGCCCGGGCCGGCTTCGCCGCCCGGTTGCGGCAGACCGCCAAGGGGACCACGGTCGGCGTCAAGTCCGCGATCCGGCGGGTGAACGGCAACGTCCACCGCCGGGAGGAGCTGGAAGGACCGGCCGACCGCACGGCGCATCCCCGCGACTGGCCGCCGTCGGACGCGCGGTCGCTGATCCTCGAGCAGTGCGGCGATGCGCCGCTCGTCGAGGTCGTCACGATCCGTCAGCTCCGTCGCAAGCGGCTGTTCCGCTCCAACGGCACGACCGTCGAGCTGAGCCTCGACGAGGTCGACGCCGTCGCCCGGAGCCGTGTCGTGAGCCGGTTCGTGGAGCTCGAGGTCGAGCTCGTGACGGGCCGCGAGGCGGCCCTCGCACCCATCGATCGCGCGCTCGCCGCGGATCGTGGGCTCAAGGCGGCGGATTCGTCCAAGCTGGATCGCGCGCTGAGCGCGGTCGTCGCGGCGGAGCCGCGGCGGGCGAAACGGGCCGGCCGGGCCCTGCCCCCGATCGACGTCGACGAGGTCCAGGAGGCGGCGTCCGACGAGGCAGGAGCGGACGAGGCGGCCGAGCAGGAGCCACCGCGGGCGGCCGGCGGCAGCTCTCCAGGGGCGGCGGCGGAAGGAGCCGAAGGCGAGGGCAAGGGGGCGGCCGGCGGCGACTCGCCACACGTGGCCTCGGGCGGAGCCGAAGGCGAGCGCCCGCCAGCCACCGGCGGCGAGGCATCAACGGCCGCTCGCCCGCACGCCACGTCGAAGCGGGCGACGGCCGACGCGGAGGACCGCCGCGGGCGACCGAAGCTCACGGTCGGCAAGACGCCCGGCGTCCTGGCCGATGACCATCTCGCCGAGGCGGGGCGCAAGGTGCTCCGCTTCCACCTCGCGAGGATGATCGCAAAGGAGGCCGGGACGCGGTCCGGCGAGGATCCCGAGGACCTCCACGACATGCGCGTCGCCACCCGCCGCCAGCGCGCCGCGTGGCGGATCTTCGGCGAGGCGTTCCGCGCCGGGCGGACGAAGCCCCATCGCGGCCGCCTCCGCGAGGTCGCCGCCCGCCTCGGTGCCGTTCGCGACCTCGACGTCCTGCTCGAAGCGGCCGACGCGTATCGAGCCGACCAGACCGTCGCCGAGCAGCGTGGCATCGAGCCGCTCCTCGCGACCTGGCGCGCGCATCGGGAGGACGCCCGCGTCCTGCTCGTCCGCGAGCTCGACTCCGACGGGTACAGGCGATGGCTCGACGACTACGCGGAGTTCGTCCGCCACGAGGGCCTTGCGGCCCGCAAGACCCTCCCGACGGAACCGCATCGCGTCCGCGACACCGCGGCGTCCCGGATCCAGGCGGCGTACGAGGTCGTGCGGGCGTACGAGCCCGTCCTCCGCTGGGCGGACGCCGACACGCTCCACGAGCTGCGGATCGCCGGCAAGTGGCTGCGCTACTCGCTGGAGTTCGTCCGGGAGACCCTCGGCACGGATGGCGACGCGCTGATCGCTCGCGTCACCGCGCTCCAGGACCACCTCGGCCTGCTCCACGACGCCGACGTCGCCGCGCACCTCGCCCGCGACTTCCTGCTCGACCAGGCGGGCTCGCTCAGCGACGCCGAGAGTGGCGCGATCGGCCGATACCTCGTCAACCGCGAGCGCGAGGTCGCGCGCCTCCGCCGCGGCGTGGGTGGCCCGTGGCGGGGGGTCGCGGGACTCGCGTTCCGGCGCGGCCTCGGACGGGCGCTCGCTCGACTCTGACCGACGGCTCCGTCAAGCGCGGGGCGGCCAGAACGCGGGCTGGTCGCGCTCGTAGATCGTGACGCGATAGCCGTCGGGATCGGCCATCGTGAACGTCCGGCCGAACGGACCGTCGAACGGCTCGCGGACGATCGGGACACCGTCCGCGGCGACGCGCTCGTACAGCGCTCCCGGGTCGCTGGCGCGCCACCACAGCTGGATCGGGCTCGAGCCGGCGTCCAGCCCGCCGGAGCCGTCCCCAGCTCCGGGTCGGCGCGAGCTGTTCACGGCGAAGGTCGGCCAACCCACGAATGCGACGGCATCGGGTCCGAAATCGAACGTGTCGCGGATCGCGCCGAGATACGTCTCGTAGAAGGCCGCCGATCGTTGAGCATCGGCGACGGCGATCGAGATGAAGCCTGGGCTGGGGGTCACGGCGGTCGGGCGCATGCAGGAGCCTCCTCGGATCGCGAGGTGTTCGGTGTTGACCTCGAGTCTCGCGCGATGGCGCGATCCGTGCCGCGGCCCCTCGGTGCACGACCGACGCGGACCTCACCCCAAGGCGCTACCAGCCGCGGTCGGCCGGGAAGCGCCCGTACCACGCCAGGCCGGCGAGGAGGAGGACCGCGCTGCCGAGCAGCAGCGGCTCGTGACGCAGCCCGGCAGCGAGCAGGCACGCGGCCGCGGCGAGGGCGATGAGGAGGATCGGCCCGACGCGACGGCTCTCGGACATCGCCGGGAGTCTCCGGCGGGATTGTTTCCGGATCGTGAACGCGGTCTCGGCACCGAAGATCAGCCGTCCAGCGCCGCGCCGCCGCTGCTCAGCCGAACCGGATCAGGCGGCGCGCATTGTCCGCGTAGATCGCCCGGAGGGCGTCGTCGGGCAGCCCGAGACCCTGGATCTGCCACCGGCCCTGGCCCGGCACCTCGTCCGCGTCGTAGTCGAACGACTCGTCGGCGGTCTCGAGGAAGCGGTAATGGATCGCGTAGATCGCCGGATCCGGGCCCATGTCGATCCCGAACAGGATCCGCTCCGCCCACCGCCGGAAGAAGGCACCGGCCGTAACGGGCTGCCGGCCGAGCTCCGCGATTCGGGCCGCGATGTCGACGTGGAAATTCGGGCAGCGCTCGAGGATCAACGAGACGCGCCCGAGATCCTCCGCGGCACAACCCACATGCGCTCCGATGAAGACGGTGTCCGGATGGCGGGCGACGACCGCCTCGAGGCCGTCGATCAGCTCGTCGAACGGCGGGAAGCCGGGCTCGTCCGGCCGACCGGCCGACCGGGTCGGCCAGACATGCCAGTCGGGATGGAGGCGGAGCTCCTCCCAGCGCTCGTTCGTCGCATCCAGCGGCTCGAAGAACGCGATCGGGTCGGCGACGTGGATCGTGACAGGCACGCCGAGCTCGCCGGCGGTCGCCCAGATGGGGTCGAGCCTCGGGTCATCGACCGCGACGAGCCGTTCCGAGCGGTCCCTGGCATGCAGACCCAGCGTCTTCCAGACCTTCAGCCCCGCGGCGCCCGCCGCAACGCCGTCGCGCAGGCGACGTGCCTCGACCTCGCCGAATGCGTCGTCGGTCGCCCACATCGGGTAGTCGAGACCCGCGAACACGGCGACCCGCCCCGGCAGCTCACGCCGCCATCGATCGACCTCGCGGCGCAACGCCTCGCCCTGGCCGCCGTCGAGGTCGACGATCGCTGCCACCCCGGCCGCGTCGAGGACCCTCGCGAGCTCGCGACCGGTGGCGGCGCCCCAGGCCCCGGCGAACGGGCTGGGTCCCAGGTGATTGTGGGCATCGATCGCGGGCACCCGCGGCCGCGGAACCTCGTGCCGAGCGACCCGGAGCTGCGATCGCGGTCGGTAGTCTCGGAGCAGTAGGTCGCCTGCCGTCACCCCTTGATCCCGGTCAGGGTGATGCCGCGGACGAACTGACGCTGGGCCACGACGAACAGCACGATCATCGGGGCGAGGCTGACGAGCGCGCCGGCCATCATCTCCGGCCATTTGCCGATGAACTGGCCCTTGAAGAAGCTCAGCCCCACCGTGACCGTGTACGACGGCACGTCGCGCAGGTAGATGAGCGGGTCGATCAGGTCGTTCCAGCTCCACATGAACGTGAAGATCGCGAGCGTGGCCAGGGCCGGCCGGGCGAGCGGCAGGTAGACGAACCGGTAGATCTTCCACGGGCTCGCGCCGTCGACCCGCGCCGCGTCGGCGAGGTCACGCGGGATCGTCAGGTAGAACTGGCGAAGGAGGAACGTCCCGAACGCGCCGCCCAGGAACGCGCCGACCCAGAGCGGCTCCTGCGTCCCGATCCAGTTGCCGCTCGGGCTGAACGGGTGCGGCAGCAGCCGGTAGAGGATGAAGTTCGGGACGAGGACCACCTGGAACGGGATGATCAGGGTGGCGAGGAGCAGGCCGAACAGGATCCGCTTGAACCGGAACTCGAGGACCGCGAACGCGAAGGCCGCCATCGAGCACGAGATGAGCTGGCCGGCCGTCGAGAGCAGGGCGAGCTTGATCGAGTTCAGGTAGAAGAGCCCGAACGGCAGCGCCTCCCACATCCGCCCGTAGTTGTCGAGGTGGGCGCCGGTCGGCAGCTCCAGCGGCGACGAGCCGAAGACCTCCGCGCGCGTCTTGAGGGACGTGACCACCATCCAGAGGAACGGCGCCATCATCACGAGCCCGCCGGCGATGAGGAGCGCGTAGAGGAGGGCGATCCGGAGCCGCCGCCGGATCGCCACCCGCGGCGGGCGCCGATCGAGGACGCGCGGCGCGGGGAATTCGACCGAGGACGCCGTCATCGGAGTCCGCGCGGCGCCGCGCCAGCAGTCCGGGCGGGAGGCGCTCCATCCACACTGCTCACTGGTAGTGGACCCACCGGTTCTGGAGCCGGAAGTACACGACGGTGAGGACGGCGACGATCACGAACAGCACCCACGCCGACGCGGCGGCGTAGCCCATCTTGAAGTTCTGGAAGCCGTTCTCGTAGATCGTGTAGACGAGGGTGACGGTCGCATCCGTCGGCTTGCCCGGGCGAGCCAGGACGTAGACCTGGTCGAAGACCTGGAAGCTGTCGATCAGGGCGAGGATCCCGGTGAAGAAGATGCTGGGGGTGAGCAGCGGCAGTGTCACGAAGCGGAAGCGCGCTCGAGGCCCCGCGCCGTCGACCGCGGCCGCGTCGTAGTACTCCTCGGGGATCCCCTGGAGTCCGGCGAGGAAGATGATCACCGTCGTCCCGAGGCCCTGCCAGACGCTCATCGCGACGATCGACGGCATCGCCCAGAACGGGTCCGTGATCCAGCGCTGCGGCGGGATGCCGATCGCGCCGAGCACGCCGTTGAGCGGCCCGCTGTCCGGGCTGTAGATCCACGACCAGACGAGCGAGATCGCGACGGTCGAGGTCACCACCGGGAGGAAGTACGCCGTCCGGATCCAGGCGATCCCACGGATCCGCTGGTTGAGGGCGAGCGCCAGACCGAGACCCAGCACGAGCCCGATCGGCACCGACGTGGCCGTATAGAACGCGGTGTTCCGAAGCGCGGTCAGGAAGCGCCTGTCCGAGAGCAGCGTCGCGAAGTTGTCCAGGCCGACGAACTTCGGCGCCGTCAGCAGATCCCACTTCGTCAGGCTGATCCCGAGCGCGGCGATGATCGGACCGGCGGACAGGATCGCCAGCCCGATCAGCGTCGGCGCCAGGAAGAGCCACGCCCAGCGCGAGTCCCCTGCGAGCGGGCTCCGGCCGGGGCGCCCGGACCGGGTCGTCACTGGCCGGCCAGGATCCCGTTCAGCTGATCCTTGACCTTGGCGATCGCCTCGGCGGCGGTCTCATCGGCCGCCTGGAAGACGTGCGCATCGAGCTCGGCCTGGAGCGCCGTCGTGAACTCGTTGTAGCCCTTGAACGACGGCTTGAGATGGGCATAGCCGAGCGCATCCGCGAGCACCTTCGCGCCGTCGAACGACGTCGCGAACGGCCCGGTCAGGACCTCGGTGTTCACGGGCAGGGACGCCTTCAGGGCCATGATCTTCTGCTGGGCGGCCGGGCTCGCGAGGTACTTCACGAACGCCCACGCCGCATCCGGCGACTTCGACGTCTTCGCGATCACCGCACCGGTCGGGTTGACCGACGTGGCCCGCCCCGCGGGGCCCTTCGGCAGCGGCGCGATCCCGAACTTCAGCCCGGCGGCCTCATCGGTGGCGACGAGCCACGAGCCGTTGACCTCCATCGCCGCCTTCCCCTGCTCGAAGGCGTCGCCGGTCTCCGCGAAGAGCGCCGGGTCGGGCACGACCTTGTCCTTCCAGATCAGGTCCTGAAGGAACTGGATCCCGCCACTCCCCGCCGACTGGTCGAGGACGATGGTCTTGCCGTCCGGGGCCAGGATGTCGCCGCCGTTCTGCCAGACGAGCGAGGACCAGTAGTTCTCCATGTCCGTCGTCTCGGTGTAGAGGCCCCATTGATCGGTCTTGCCGTCCTTGTTCGTGTCGAGCGTCAGCTGCTTCGCGACGTCGACGAGCTTCTGCCAGTCCCAGGTGTCGTCCGGGTACGGGAGGTGGGCCTTGTCGAAGAGGTCCTTGTTGTAGAAGAGCGCGATCACGTTGAGGTCGCGAGGCAGGCCGACCTGCTTGCCATCGAAGGTGAAGTCCTTCACGGCGAGGTCGTTGAGCGCCGAGAGCGGGTAGCCCTCCGCCTGGATGTACGGCGTGAGGTCGAGCAGGACGTCGCGGCTGGCGTAGTCGGGGAAGAGGGGGCCGTCCATCGCGAAGACGTCGGGCGCCGCGCCACCGGCGAGTCCGGTCTGCAGCTTGTCCCAGTAGGTGTCCCAGTCGGAGACGGTGACCTTGACCGTGATCTTCGGCTCGAGGGCGTGGAACGCGTCCACGATCGCCTGCTGGTTCTTCAGCTCCGTGGGGTCGCCCCAGATCGAGTACTCGATCGTGGCGGCGGGACCGCCGTAGGCCACCGGCGTCGCGGCGGCACTCGGCGATGCCGCAGCTTCGGAGCTGGCGGCCGACGCCGTCGCGGCCGGGCTGCCGGCCGGCGGCGCCGACGCGGCGGCGCTTGGACTGGACGTCGAGCCGCCGCACGCGGCGAGCCCGAGGGCCAGCGTCATCGACAGGGCGGCCACCGTCCGCGTGGCATGGTGCCGGATCATCGTCGCCTCCTCCATCGCAGCTGGTTGCACCTGGTTCAGGTCGCGGGAATCGCGGTTCGGTCCGCGTGGCCGCCCAGCCAGGCAGGCAGCCACTCGGCCTCCGCCGCGATCAGCTCGTCCGTCAGCTGCCAGGCCTCGTCCAGCGTCAGCCCGGCCTGGACGATCGGGTCCTGGAGCACCGCGTGGTAGATCGCGTCCCGATCCTCGGCGAGGGCGGCCCGAACGGTCAGCGCCTGGGCGTCGACGGCCGGGTGAACGTATGCCGCGCACTGGAGCGGCAGCGGACCCGTGGCGATGGGCTTCACCCCCTGGGCGTCCACCGTCGCCGGCACCTCGACGCACGCGCCATCGGCGAGGTTCGGGATCAGGCCGTCGTTGATGACGTTGGCAACGATCCGCGCGCGGTCACCCGTCGTGATCGCATGGACGATCACCGCGGCGTACTCGCCGCTCCGCTCGATCTCGAACGGCTCGCCGGCCGCCAGCTTCCGCTTCGTTTCGTCGAACTCGTCGAGGTTGTGCGCGACGCGGCTCAGGTATTCGCCGATCGGGATGTGGAGTCGCTCGACCTGACCCTTCGGGATGAACCAGGGGTTGTATTCGGCGTGATGCTCCGAGGACTCCGTCGGGTAGAAG
>JBPYEM010000090.1:0-6049 GCA_051985205.1 Candidatus Limnocylindrales bacterium
TCGACATCCCGGGCGCGAGGACGACGTCCGGCTGGTGCACATCGAAGGCGTCGGCGTCGAGCGCTGCGACCATCTCGCGAGCCGTCCGGGTCATCTCGCCGCCCGCGATCCGGATGCCTGGAACGGCCTGGCGGAGCGCAGCGAGTCCGGCGAGATCCGCGCCGTCGAGCGGCTCCTCCAGCCACAGCACGTCGAGCTCGGCGAGACGCTCGGCGATGACGGTCGCCGTCGGAAGATCGACTGCCGGCGAGATGTCGCCGGCCATCCGCCAGCCCTGGTTCAGGTCGACCATGATCGCCATCGTGTCGCCGACTGCCGCGCGCGTCGCGGCGACGGCGGCGAGACCATCCTCCAGCCGCCGCGGGTCGACGCGGATCTTCATCGCCGCGAAGCCGCGGTCCCGCAGCCGGAGCGCGCTCCGGGCCCGGTCCTCGGGCGGCAGGAGCATCCCACACGAGGCATATGCGGGGATTTGGTCGACCGCGCCGCCGAAGAGCGTCGCAACCGGCACGCCATCCACCTTTCCCGCGATGTCGCACAGGGCAGCTTCCAGGGGCCAGTACCGCCCGGCGTGGAAGTCGATGGTCTCGAGGACCCTGACGTGGCGAGGGATGTCCAGCGGGTCCTGACCGACGAAGAGATGCTCGAACGCCTCGAACCCGTCCATCGTGTCGCCGGAGCCGATTCCCGTGACGCCCTCGTCCGTCTGGACGCGGACGACCGTGACCGGGAAGCGGGTTCGGGGAACCGGATCCCAGGCCGCCGGGAAGGGCGGGTCGAGCGGGATCGAGAGCCGGTCGAGACGGATGGCGGTGATGCGCATACGACGCCCAGTATCTCCGGTTGACGGGACTCGTTGACATCCCTGTGAATGGCCGATTACGGTTCGCGGGCGGCTGCACCCGGAGGGGGTCACTGCGCAAGCGGCTCGATCGACCGCCATGGCGTCCCGTCGAACCGGGGCGCCGTACCCGTGCCGGCGTGGAGGAGTCTCGAACCATGGACTATTCCTCGATTGACAGGACCCGACGGTCGTCGACCGAGCAGCAGGTGGACGTCGTCGACGCCTTCGTGAACGGCCGGATCACCCGGCGCCAGTTCATCAACCGCGGCGTCGTGCTCGGGATCTCGATGACCTCGATCTCGGCGATCATCGCCGCCTGCGGCGGCTCGGCGTCACCGAGCACGTCCGCGTCCGCGCCCGCCGGTGCGTCCGCGGGCGCGAGCACCGCTGCCGGCGCCAGCGCCAGCGCCGGCGGTTCGACCGCCGTCCAGACCGGTGGCACGATCCGCGTCGCCGCGCAGCGGCCGAAGGTCCTCGACCCGGTCCTCATGGTCGACCTGGCGAGCTACGGCCTTGCGGCGCAGTGCTTCGAGTTCCTGTGCACGCTGAACAAGCAGGCCACGGACATCGCCCCGGGTCTCGCCGAGAAGTGGACGCCCAACAACGACAACTCGGTCTGGACGTTCAACCTCCGGAAGGGCGTCAAATGGCAGGACGGCAGCGACTTCACCGCGGATGACGTCGTCGAGACGATGAAGCGGCTCGTCGCGGCCGGCAACTCCGGGCTGAAGGGCGTCATCGACGACAAGTCGACCGTCGCCACGGACCCCAACACCGTCACGTTCAACCTCCTGAGCGCCAACGGCAACTTCCCGTACCTCGTCTCCGTGTTCAACGCGCAGTCGCTGATCACGCCGAAGGCGTACGCGACGGGCACGACGCTGGACAAGCAGCCGAACGGGACCGGCCCGTGGAAGCTGACCCAGTACGACATCTCGTCCGGCGCGACCTTCGTGCGCAACGACGGCTGGTGGGGCGGGAAGACCCCGCTCGACGGCTCGCAGTTCACGTTCTTCGACAAGACCGCGGAGATGGTCACCGCCTACCAGGGCGGCCAGATCGACGCGATCGTCCAGTTCGACGTCCTCACCGGCGCGGGCCTCTTCGACGACGCGAACTTCCAGACGGTCGAGACGCCGACCACGAACCACCGGCAGATCTGGATGCACTGCGACAGTGGCCAGTTCGCCGACAAGAAGGTCCGTCAGGCCGTTGCGCTCACCTTCGACCGCGACGCGATGATCCAGTCGCTCTTCAAGGGCAAGGCCCTGCTGGCGAACGATCACGTCATCGCGCCGTTCTATCCGTACTTCGACTCGTCGGTCCCGCAGCGGAAGCAGGACATCGCCCAGGCGAAGCAGCTGCTGTCGGACGCCGGCAAGAGCAACCTGACGGCGACCCTCCAGTACGGCAACCTCAACGAGATCCCGGACCTCGCCGTCCTGATCAAGAGCCAGGCCGCCCAGGCGGGGATCAACATCACGCCGGCCGGGCAGGACAATGGCCAGTTCTACGACGCCCAGTGGTGCAACACGTCGAAGCCGACGACGCCCCCCTGCAACGGCAACGCCGAGTTCGGGATCGTCGACTACGGCCATCGCGCGACGCCGGACGTCTTCCTCAACTCGGCCTTCAAGACCAACGGCATCTGGAACGCGTCGCACTACTCGTCGACATACTTCGACGCGGCGTTCAAGGAGTTCCAGTCCGCCGTCGGCGTGGACGCCCAGAAGGCGGCCTGCGCGAAGATCGAGAAGATCATGAACGACGACGTGCCGGCGGGGATCCCGTACTTCTACAACTACCTGTCCGGCAACTCGAAGAAGTTCACGGGTGTGTACACGTGCGCGCTCGGCCAGATGTTCCTGGAGTCTGCGTCGCAGGTCGCCTGACCTGCCCTCAACCCTGAGTTCCCAGGGGACGCTCGGCACCGCCGGGCGCCCCCTCCCCCCACCCTTCGTGACGAACGCGGGATAGCCGATGGCTCGCTTCATCGCACGCCGGCTCGCGCTCTCGGTGATCACGCTGTGGCTGCTGGCCACGATCGTGTTCGTCATCGCCAACGTGCTGCCCAACGACGTCGGGCGGACGATCCTGGGGCCCTTCGCGCCCCAGGAGAGCGTCGACGCGCTCAACCACAAGCTCGGGACGGACCGGCCGATGGTGGTCCGCTACGTCGACGCGATCGGCGGCGTGGTGACCCTGAACTTCGGCACGTCGTTCGTGTCCGGGTCGCCCGTCCTCCCGCAGCTCCTCGGCGCCGTCGGCCGATCGGCGAAGCTCGCCGGGCTGGCCCTCCTCATCACGATCCCGATCAGCATCGTCGCCGGTCTGTATGCCGCCAGACGTCGCGATCGCCTGGCGGACCGGGCGATCGTCCTGCTCGGCGTGACCTCATCGTCGATCCCGGAGTTCGTGACGGGAACCGTGCTCGTCGTGGTGGTGGGCGTCCAGCTCAAGTGGCTACCCGTCCTCGCGACGACGCCGCCGACCGCGGACATCCTCACCCAGATCCGCGCCCTCCTCCTGCCGGCGATTGCCATGGCGATCGTCTACTTCGGCTACATCGCCCGGATGACGAGGGCCGGCACGATCGAGGTCCTCCAGTCGGACTACATCCGCACGGCGACGATGAAGGGCCTGACGACCGGCCAGGTGATGCGCCGCCACGTGCTGCGAAACGCGCTCGTGCCGACGGTGGCGGTCATCGCCGTCCAGATCGGCTACCTCTTCGGCGGGATCATCGCGGTCGAGCGGATCTTCAACTACAACGGGATGGGGGCGACTATGCTCTTCGCCGCCCAGCACAAGGACATCCCGATGCTCGAGGCCGGCGTGATCATCATCGGCATCGTGTACATGCTCGCCACGCTCACCGCGGACCTGATCATGGCCTGGATGAACCCGCGCATCCGCCTCGACGCCGATCGCTGATGGACGCCCTGACCGCCAACGAGACCGTCGCCCCGGTCGCACCCCGTCCTCGATCGGAGCGCGCGCAGGCGCGGATCGAGACGATCCGGCTGCTGCTGCGGCGGAAGACGTTCCTGATCGGCAGCGCGATCGTCATCTTCTGGATCTTCACGGCGGTCCTGGGTGAGCGGATCACCCCGTATGACCCGTTCAACGCCTTCGCGGCCGGCCATGAGGGCCCGAGCGCCGCCCACCTGTTCGGGACGGACCGGCTCGGCCGGGACGTCCTGTCCCGGGTGATGGTCGGCTCGCGCGACGTGCTCATCGTCGCGCCGCTCGCCGCCCTCGTCGGCGTCGTCGCCGGAACCCTCCTGGGGCTCGTGATGGGCTATTACCGCGGCTGGGTCGACAACATCCTGGGCCGGATCGTCGAGGCGTTCCTCGCCCTCCCGGTCATCCTCGTCGCGCTGATGACGCTCGTCGTCCTCGGGACGTCGCCGCTCATCGTCATCGGCACGGTCGGCGTCCTGTTCACGCCGATCGTCGCCCGAACCGTCCGTTCCGCCGTGCTCTCCGAGCGGGAGCTCGACTACGTGACCGCGGCAAAGCTGCGGGGCGAGTCCGGCCTGTTCATCCTCTCGCGGGAGATCTTCCCGAACGTCATCGGACCCATCGTCGTCGAGATGACGGTCCGGTTCGGGTATGCCATCTTCACGGTCGCGACGCTGTCGTTCCTCGGCGTCGGGCTGCAGCCGCCGTCGCCGGACTGGGGCCTCAGCGTCAGCGAGGAGTACTCGAACATGGTGGCCGGCGTGTGGTGGCCGACGCTCTTCCCGGCACTCGCCATCGCGAGCACGGTCGTCGCCGTCAATCTCATCGCCGACGCCCTGCAGTCCGTGATCAACGAATGACGCTCCTCGAGGCACCGCCGCCCGCCCCGGAACCGGTTCCCGCCGTCGCGACGCGGCCCGCGATCGAGGTCCAGGACCTCGAGCTGGCCTACATCGTCCGCGGCATCCGGCGGCCGGTTCTTCGCGGCGTCTCGTTCAAGGTCGCCCCCGGCGAGTCGTATGGCCTCGTTGGCGAGTCCGGCTGCGGCAAGTCCACGACCGCCTATGCCGCCCTCCGCTACCTGCCCCGGAACGCCCTGATCACGGGCGGCCGGATCCTCATCGACGGCGCGGACATCACGAAGATGTCCAACGAGGAGGTCCGGCGGTTCCGGATCCACCACGCCTCGATGGTCTACCAGGACCCCGGCGCCGCGCTGAACCCCTCGACGAGGATCGGGGCGCAGGTCGTCGAGGCGTTCACCGTCCTGGGCCAGAGCCGGCGCGACGCCGAGGCGAACGCGCTCAAGGCGATGAAGCGCGTCCAGATCGCGGACCCGGAGCGGGTGTTCCAGCGCTATCCGCACCAGCTCTCGGGCGGGATGCAGCAGCGTGTCGTCATCGCGATGGCCCTCGCCTCGGACCCGAAGCTCCTCGTCCTCGACGAGCCGACGACCGGGCTGGACGCAACCGTCGAGGCGAGCGTCCTCGACCTCGTCCGCTCCCTCCAGGCGGAGACGAACGCGGCGGTCATCCTCATCGCCCACAACCTGGGCGTCATCCGCTCGCTCTGCGACCGCGTCGGGGTCATGTACGCCGGGAAGATCGTCGAGGAGGGCCGCGCCGAGGCGATCTTCGAGCGACCCCAGCATCCGTACACGCTGGGCCTGCTGCGGTCCCTTCCGCGGCGCGGCATCCGGAAGACGCAGCGGCCGCTGTCGACGATCCCGGGCACGCTGCCCCAGATCGGGACGCCGCTCCCGGCATGCGTCTTCGTCGATCGCTGCCCCCTCGCGACGGACATCTGCGCGACCGTCGCGCCGCCCATCGTGGAGACGGGCCCGGGCCGCTGGTCGCGCTGCCACCACATCGACCGCCTGGATGAGCTCACGGAGCCGCCCGCGACGGAGGGCCACGACGTGGTCCGCGGCGAGGTCGCGCTGGCGCTCACGAACGTGTCGAAGACCTTCCGGCAGGGCGGTCACGAGGTCCCGGCGGTCGTCGGGATCGACCTCGCCCTCCTCGACGGCGAGACGCTCGGCCTGGTGGGCGAGTCGGGGTCCGGGAAGTCGACGCTCGCGAGGACGATCCTCGGGATCGAGCGGCCGGATCCCGGCAGCAACATGAACCTGGACTCGCACCCGCTGGGACCGGAGACGGCGCGCCGGCCCACGGACGACAAGCGCTCCATCCAGATGGTGTTCCAGAACCCGGAGTCCGCGCTGAACCGCGGCTGGACCGC
>JBPYEM010000091.1:0-3096 GCA_051985205.1 Candidatus Limnocylindrales bacterium
AAGGTCATGGCCGTCGCCAGTGAACAGGCACGTGTAGAGATGCCCGTCCGCAGAGATCCGGGCCCGGGTGCAGTCACCGCAGAAGGGCCTCGTGACGGACGCGATCAGCCCGATCTCACCGCTGCCATCGCGGAACCGATAGCGCGTCGCCACCTCCCCGCGATAGCGCGGCGGAACCTCCTCGAGCGGCAGCTCCGCATCGACCGTCGCGACGAGCTCGTCGGCGGGGACGACGTCGTCCATCCGCCAGCCGTTCGTATGCCCGACGTCCATGTACTCGATGAACCGCAGGATCACGCCCTCGTCCCGGGCCCAGCGCGCCATCGGGACGACGCTCGCCTCGTTGATCCCGCGCCGGACGACCATGTTGACCTTGATCGGCTCGAGGCCGGCCTCTCGCGCCGCGGCGATCCCATCCAGCACGTTGGCGACCGGGTAGTCGACGCCGTTCATCGCCGAGAACACCGCGTCGTCCAGGGAGTCCAGGCTCACTGTCACCCGCTGCAGACCAGCCGTGGCGAGAGCCGGCGCCAGCCGCCGCAGCGCGGACCCGTTCGTCGTGAGCGTCAGATCCAGGGGACGCCCATCCGGACGCCGAAGCGCCGCCAGCTTTCCGACGAGGACGTGCAGGTCCCGGCGGACGAGGGGCTCGCCGCCCGTGAGCCGAACCTTCTCGACGCCGAGATCGATGAAGACACGCGCGACCCGCTCGATCTCCTCGAACGTCAGCACCTCCGCCCGCGGCAGGAAGGCGTAGTCCGGTCCGAAGATCTCCTTCGGCATGCAGTAGGTGCAGCGGAAGTTGCAGCGGTCCGTGACCGAGATCCGGAGGTCGTGCAGCGGCCGCCCGAGCGCATCGGCGAAGGGCTCCGCCGAAGCCTCGGTCGCGATGCGGAGGTTCTGCCCGGAAACCATGGGCGGCAATCCTACCGCCGACCACGCGGAAACCCGGACGACGTGTCGTGCCCGGTTGCCTCGCGTCACCACGGCAGAGGTCCAATCGAACGGCGGTACCACCGGCCGCCGCCGCTGGTACCTCTAGCGGACTCCATCACACCCACCACCCTCGACCAGAATGCGGCCACGCCCTGATACCCCGTCCCACGCGCCACCTGGACGCCACCTGGAGAGGCAGACACGCATGGCCACGACCGACGCCCGTAGCGGATTCCGGCTTCCGTGGAGCTCCGACCGAGGGTCCGAGAGCGACTCCGTCGCGGAGACCACGGCCGCCGACGAGACCGCCTCGCAGACGACCCCGGCCGACGACACCGCGAACGCTGCCCAGCCGGCCGACGGCGCCGCCACGATCGATCCGTGGACGGGGCTCGCGAGCGCCTCAACGCCGGCGACGGCGGCGACGGACGGAGCGGCGGCTGCCGCACCAGCTCCGCAGCCGCCAAAAAAGCCCAACAAGTTCCTCGCGGGCCTGACCAAGGCGATGCAGGCCGCCGCCGAGGAAGCCCGGGGCCTCTCGCTCCAGCAGCTCCAGGCGGACGCGAAGACCCACGTCGAGACCATCCACGGGCGGTCCTCGACCGAGGCCGCGAGCCTCCGCCGCCAGGCGGACGACGACGTCGCCGCGGTGCGTGAGTGGTCGAAGAGCGAGATCGCCCGGATCCGCGAGGAGACCGAGCAGAAGATCACGGACCGCAAGGCCCGTCTCGAGACCGAGATCGAGGAGCACGCCGCCGTCATCGAGCGCGAGATCGATGCCGTCCAGCGCATGGTCAGCTCGTTCGAGGACGAGATGGCGGCCTTCTTCGAGCGGCTGCTCGCCGAAACGGATCCCACCCGCTTCGCCACCATGGCCGAGAACCTGCCCGAGCCGCCGAGCTTCGAGGAGATCTCGGCGCGGATCGGCCTGCCCGTGACCAGCACCGACGTCGAGCCGACGGCCGTCGTCGAGTCGCCCGTCGACGCGTCCGTCGAGGCGCCCGCCGAGGCTGAGGCCGCCACCGCCGACGTCACGGACGCCGATGGCGCGGAGGCCGCGGAGGCATCAGTGGCCGAGCCGGCCGCAGAGTCGACCGCAGATTCCGAGGCCGCAGTGGCCGAGCTCGCCGCGACGGATGCCCCGGCCGCACACGGAAGCACCGATGCCGCCTCGGCTGTCGCCGACACGACCCAGGGCGACGCGACGGTCGCGGAGGCCGCCACGGACAACGTGACGGACGCCGCCGATGCCGGCGCCGAGACGGGGGACGCCTCCACCGAGGGGCCGAGCGCGTCCGAGTCCCACGACTCGCACGCCAACACCGGCTTCGCGGGCGCCGACGGCGACGAAGAAGTGGACCGCGAGGCGGCCTTTGCCGCGATCCAGGCCGCCGCCGAGGCTGCCGCCAGCGCCGAGGTCGCCGCGGATGCCGCCGCGCGCGCTGAGGCGGTTGCCGACGTCGCGATCGAGATCATCGGCAACCACGAGGGCGAGGACGGCGAGAGCGATCCCCGGTTCGCGGCACTCGGCCTCTCGCCCGACTACGACGCCGCCGAGGCGGAGGCGCTCGCCGCCGCCGACGGCAGCGACGCCGAGGGCGAGGAGATCCCCGTCATCGGCGACGATGCGCTCGCCGCGCGCCTGGCCGGCCTCGTGCCCGGCAAGGGCGAGGAGGTCTCGGGCGAGACCGCCTCGACGCAGGTGGTCGTGGTCGGCCTCGTCAGCGTCGCGAGCATCGCAAGCTTCAAGCGCCACCTCGGCCGCCTCGCCGGCGTCCGGTCGGTCGGCGTCTCCTCCGGCCCCGACGGCGAGTTCGTGTTCGCGGTCACGCATTCGACCGACACCGTCCTCCGTGACGCGATCCCGTCGCTGCCGAGCTTCCAGGCCCGGGTGACGAGCGCAGCGGACGGCGCCGTACACGTCACCGCCCACGACCCGGAGGCGGACGGCTAGCCCTCGGGCGGCCGTCCCCCGTCTCCAGGTCTTCGGAGGCCCCTGATGGGTCGCCCGGCGATCGCGATCGCGCTCCCGACGTCCGAACGCAAGGTCGTCGCCGAGGAGCTGCGCGGCGCGGGCTTCGAGGCGATCGCGATCGGTACTCCGGACGAGCTCCAGGCGCTTCTCACGAACCGCCGCGACGTCGCCGTCGCGATCCTCGA
>JBPYEM010000092.1:0-4043 GCA_051985205.1 Candidatus Limnocylindrales bacterium
GTGCGCCGCCTGGAAGCCGGATGCGCGGAGCAGGTGCCGGAGCTCCGCAGCCACGGCGACCTGCCCGGGATGCGGTCGTGCGAGCTGGTAGGCGGCCGAGAAGGCGACGTCCGTTCCGAGGAGGGCCTCGACCGATATCGCCGCCGCGACGCTCGCCGTTGCACCGAGGCGGTCCGCATCCGCGACGAGGAGCGCCCCGATCGCCGACATCAGCTGCGTCCCGTTGAGGAGCGCCAGGCCCTCCTTCGCCCCCAGAGTCAACGGGTCCAGGCCGACCTCTCGGAGCGCGACGAGTGCCGGCACGACGTTGCCGTGGAGCTCGACCTGGCCGCGACCGATCAGGGGGAGCGCGAGGTGGGCGAGCGGCGCGAGGTCGCCCGACGCGCCGACGGAGCCCTGGGCCGGCACGACGGGGTGGACGCCCGCGGCGAGAAAGGCGAGCAACCCGTCGACGATCAGCGGCCGGCAGCCGCTGTGGCCCAGGGCGAGCGTGTTCGCCCGGAGAAGCAGCATCGCCCTGACGATCTCGCGCGGCAGCGGGTCGCCGACGCCGGCCGCGTGGCTCATCAGGAGGTTCTCCTGGAGTCGCGCCGCGTCCGCGGGCGGCACGAACCGGGTCGCGAGGTCGCCGAAGCCGGTCGTGACGCCGTAGACGATCTCGCCACGGTCCACGATCCCGTCGATCAGCGCCCGCGCTTCCGCCATCCGTCCGCGAGCGGTGATGTCGAGCGTGACGGGCCGGTTGCCACGCGCGACGGACTCGACGTCGGCGATCGTCAGGCTCGCGCCGTCCAGGACGATCGGGGTGGCTTCGCGAGTCTCATGGGCCGTCACGACCGCGAGGATAGTCGGCTACGCTTCGCCGGTCCCATCGTCCCCGCTCCACCCCGAGGTGTGCGTGCTCGCCTTCATCGACCAGATCGTCATCCCGTTCCTGAACTCGCTCTACGGTGCGGTCGGGTACCTCGGCGTGATGATCGCGATGACGATCGAGTCGGCGATGATCCCGCTCCCATCGGAACTGATCCTGCCGTACGCCGGATTCCTCGTCTCGGATCCGAGCCAGGTGGAGCCGCTCACGCACGGGCCATGGTCGTTCTGGATCGTGGTCATCGTGGCGACGATCGGGAACACGATCGGGTCGTTGATCGCCTACGGGATCGGTGCGTGGGGCGGCCGGCCGTTCCTCGAGCGCTGGGGCCGCTATCTCCTGATCCGGCCGCACGAGATCGAGCTGGCGGAGCGCTTCTTCGACCGCTACGGCGCCGCGACCGCGTTCTTCAGCCGGCTCCTGCCGATCGTCCGGACGTTCATCTCGTTCCCCGCGGGCGTTGCCAGGATGCCGCTCGGTCGGTTCGTGGCGTACTCCACGGCCGGCGCCTTCATCTGGTCGACCGTCCTGACCTTCGCCGGCGTGCAGCTCGGCTCACGCTGGCAGGACATCCGGCATGCGCTGCAACCGTTCGACCTCGTCATCGCCGTCGCCGTCGTCGCGCTGGTCGCGCTGTTCATCTGGTTACGGCTGGGTCGACCGGGCTGGCGCCGCAGCGCGAGCTGATCGCGCCCGAGCCGGGACGTCAACTACCGAGACGGGACCCGCTCGTCCGGCGTCCGGCCCGACGTGTACGCCCGATACAGCAGCAGGTCGTAGGCGATCTTGAGGCCGCCGGCGAGATAGAACGGCAGGGCGGCCATGCCCGCGTTCGCGACGAGCGGTGCGGAGACCGCCGGGGAGATCGCCGCGCCCGTGGTCCGGGCGATCCCGGTGATCCCGGCCGCGGCCGACCGCTCATTCGGCTCGACGACGGAGATCACGTAGGACTGGCGGGTCGGCACGTCCATCTGGCTGAGGCTGAAGCGGAGCAGGAGGACCAGCACCGCAAGCGGCAGGTTCGGCATCAACGGAACGAGGATCAGGAGGATGTTCGACGGCAGGTGGGTGAACACCATCGTGTTGATCAGTCCGATCCGCGCCGCGATCCGTGATGCGGACAGCGAGGAGACCGCCGCCAGGAGGTTCGCTCCGAAGAAGATCCCGCCGAGGACCGCCGGCTCGACGCCGAACCGGAGGTGGAACCAGTAGGCCATGAGGCTCTGCGGGATGAACCCACCACCGAACGCGTCGAGGGCGAAGAGCGCGGACAGGCGGGCGACGATCCCACGCGACCGGTCGCCGAGACCGAAACGACGGGCGATCGGGGAGCCTGCTCGAGCGTCCGCGTCCGCGCCGGCGTCGTCGCCGGCTGCGTCGCGGGCGGGCGCCTCGACCGCGGGACTGACGCGCTCGAAGACGATTGCCATCGCCGCCCCGACGACCGCGTAGCCGAGGACCACGACCCGGTACGCGTCGACCGCGGCGAAGCCGCCGGCGAGGAGCGCCTGGCTGATGAACCCGGCAGCCAGGGCGCCCACGGCGGTCGCAACGTACCCGGCGAGGTTGTACCAGGCAAAGGTCGGCGTCCGCCGGACATCGGGCGTCGCTTCGCTGAGCGCGGCCTGCTCGACGGCGAGGAACGGGCCGACCTCGTTGCCCGTGGGACTGATCACGCCGATCGTCGCGGCAAGCACGAGGAGGGGCACCCAGCTCGTCGCCGCGAACACGATCCCGGCGCCGATCATCAGCAACGACCCGACCACCAGGACCCGGCGCCGACCGATCCGGTCCGCGCTCGTCGTCAACCAGAGGGAGATCAGCGTGTCGCCGAGGAGCGTCAGGGTGAGGATCACGCCGATCAGCGCCGAATCGAGGCCGAGCGCGGCCAGATACAGCACGAGCACGACGGCGAGGAACCCGTAGCCGAACATCCGGAGCACGCGCGTCGTGAACAGCAACCGGCCATCACGGCCCAGGCCCTGGAGGCTCGCGACGAGGCCGGCATCGTCCGCGGCAGGCGTGGTCTCGGGCGGGCGCGGGGCGGTCATCGAGGCAGTCTACGTGCGAGAATGCCGGCGCACGGAACGGAGGCTGGCGACCAGCGCGGATGGCAGGCACGACCGAGACGCATCACGAACCGAGCCCGGACGAGATCGAGCACGCCCCGCGGGGCGAGCTGCATCACCCGGGCGATCTCGCCGGCGAGCCGCACGGCGCCGATGACCATGGCGAGGGACACGGACACGACGACCATGCCCACGGCGAGGAAGCGCTCGGACCCGTGGACACCGCGCGCTGGGGCGCGTTCGCCCTGGGGGTCGGGGCTGGGCTGGTCGTCGCGATCTGCCTGATCCTCACCGTCGCCGTGATCGGGAGCGGGCCGGCGTTCTAGCGCGCTTCGTTCAGAACAGGCCGACGATGTTTCCGCTCGCGTCGACGTCGATGTTCTCGCCGCCCGGCCGCGACGGCAGTCCGGGCATCGTCCGCATCTCGCCGACGAGCGGCGTGATGAAGCCGGCGCCGGCGGATAGCCGGATGTCGCGGATCGGCACGGTGAAGCCGCTGGGCCGGCCCTTCAGGTTCGCGTCGTGGCTCAGCGAGTACTGCGTCTTCGCCATGCACACGGGCAGGTTCCCCATCCCCAGGTCCTCGTAGAGCTTGAGGGCCTTCTTCGCGGTCGGCGTGAGCTCGATCCCGTCGGCGCCGTACACCTTCGTCGCGATCGTCAGGATCTTCTCGCCCAGCGGCGCCTCGTCCGGGTAGAGCAGGCGGAAGTCCGCCTCCCCGCTCGCGGCGGCGTCCCACACCGCCTGGGCAAGGTCGGCCGCGCCGTCGCCGCCGTTGACGAAGTTCGTCGTAACGACCGCGTCCCGCGCACCCGCCGCCAGCGAGACCTCGCGGATCGCCTCGTACTCGGCCGGTGTGTCCGTTGGGAACGCGTTGATCGCGACCACCGCCGGAACTCCGAACAGGCGGACGTTCTCGATCTGCTTCGCGAGATTCGACGCGCCCGTCCGGACCGCCTCGACATTTTCCTCGGTCAGGGCGGGATCGAGCGGCTTGCCCGCGACGATCTTGCCGACACCGCCGTGCATCTTCAGTGCCCGGACGGTCGCGACGACAACGGCCGCATCTGGAGTCAGCCCGGACGCGCGGCACTTGATGTCGA
>JBPYEM010000093.1:0-3105 GCA_051985205.1 Candidatus Limnocylindrales bacterium
GCTCACGACGACTTCCTCGCGATGCTCGCCGGCTCACCGGAGCGGAGCTACGAGACGCACGTCCTGCTGATCCATCACGGCCGGGCGATCTGCCAGTCGTTGCGTCCGAAGCACGAGCTGTGTCCGATCCGCGACCGCTGCCGCTTCGTCGACCCGAAGGCGCCGTAGACAGTCGGCCTGGTCAACCCGGTCAGCCCGGTCAGCCCGGTCAGCTCGGTCAGCCCGGTCAGCCCGGTCAGCCCGGTCAGCTCGGTCAGCGCGGTCAGCCGGGTCCGCTCGGCCGCCGCGGGGCGGCTATCCTCGGGCCATGCTGAGCGCGGGCGCCGGCGGGCGAGAGGCGCCGCCGCGGATCCTGATCGTCGACGACGATCCCAACCTCCTCGTCCTCCTGGCGGATCAGCTGCGGAACGACGGCTTCGACATCCAGACGGCGCGCGACGGCGACGAAGCGCTGCGCCGGCTCCGGAGCGGCTGGCCGGACCTCCTGATCATCGACATGATGATGCCGAGGATGGATGGCCTCTCTCTCGCCCGCGAGATCAAGGGCCGAGCGGACCTGCCGATCATCGTCCTCTCGGCGATCGACGCCGGCGACTCCAAGGCGGACCTCCTCGAAGAGGTCGCCGAGGACTACGTGACGAAGCCGTACCACTACCCGGAGCTGCGGGCGCGGATCAACCGCGTCCTCCGCCGGCTCGGCGACAAGGTGCCCCGGCAGAGCCTCGTCCTCGGCCCCGCCCTGACCCTGGATCTGCATCGGCGCGAGGCGACCGTCGGGGGCGAGACGGTCCAGCTCACTCCCACGGAGTCACGACTCCTGTACGCGCTCGCCGCCAACCTCGGCCAGACCGTGACGACGGAGACGCTCCTTGCGCGTGGCTGGGCGGAGACGGAGGATGCCGACCCGTCGTACGTCTGGGTCACGATGCGCCGCCTCCGCCAGAAGGTCGAGGTGGACCCGAACCGTCCGGTCCACCTCCAGACCGTCCGCGGGATCGGCTATCGGCTCGTGGGCGGGCCCGGCGCCGGCCTGGCGGGCCCGTCGACGCCGACGTCAACCACGCCCCCTCCGGCACCCGCCACGGATGCCTGATTCCGGGCGCGCCTACCACGCGGATCGTCCCGGCGATGAGGGCCTCGCCTTCCCCGACGTCCCGGAGACGGCCCGTGAGGATGGCGACCCGCTGAGGGGCACCGCCGGGACGGGGGCGCTCGGGATCGCCCTGTCGTTCCGGACACGCCTCCTGATCGGCCTGATCGCGGCCTCGATCGTCCCGCTCGCCGCCTTCGGCGCCGTCGTGTTCCTCGTCGGCAACGCGGTCGACGACGCCACCATCGGCCGGATCCTGCTGCTGGTGCTCGTGTTCGCGGCGATGATCGCGGTGTTCCTGGCGTATCTCATCGCCGCCGACCTGACGGCCCCGCTCCGGGCGATCGCCGCGGCGGTCGAGCGGACGTCCGCGGGCGATCTCTCCACGCCGATCGTCGTGCCGGGCGAGGACGAGATCGCCCGGCTCGCGGATTCGCACAATCGGCTGGCCGGTGACCTGGAGCGCCGCAACCGCGAGCTTCGCCGCATCCTCGACGCGATCGAGAGCGCCTCGCCGCGCGACACGCCGGAGTTCATCACCGGCCGGGCCGCGGCCGATGCCCAGGCTGCGTTCGGGTTGATCGATGCGGACGTGCGGCTGGTCGATCCCCGCACGGTTCCCGCGCAGGAACGGATCCCCGGGGAATCGCTGCCGGTCCGGGCAGTCCTCCATCTCGGCGCGGAGGAGCTGGGCGTGCTCGTCGGGCATCTGCCCGCGACGCGGAAGTGGGACCGAGCGGACCAGGATCTGCTCGAGCTCTATGCGAGCGAGATCGCGGCCGCGATCCGGAATGCGCAGCTGTTCGCCCAAGTCGAGGCCCAGAATGCCCAGCTGCTCGAGCTCGATGCCGCGAAGGACGACTTCCTCCGGGGCGTCAGCCACAACCTCCAGACCCCGCTGACCAGCATCCGGGCCACCGCGGAGCAGCTCGACCGACACCGCTCCGACCGGCGGCTGGGCATCATCGTGGAACAGACCGATCGGCTGTCACGGATGGTCCGCCAGCTGCTCACGGTCACGCGGCTGGAATCCGGCGCCCTACGCCCGCGGAGCGAGGTGGTCGCGCTCGCCCACCCGGTCCGCCGGGCCTGGGAAGCGCTCGCGGCCGAGGACGTGGAATTCGCGCTCGACGATCGATCGGCCGGTTGGCTGGCCGTCGCCGACGTCGACCAGCTCGACCAGGTCCTGTGGGCCCTGCTGGACAACGCCGTGAAGTACGGCGGACGAAGCCGGATCGACGTCGAGATCGCCGCCGAACCCTCGCCGCGCGGTGACCGCTTGCGGCTCACGATCGCCGACCACGGCGCCGGGATCGCGGAGCCGGACCGGGCGCGGCTCTTTCGCCGCTTCGAGCGCGGCGCAGATCGGACCGCGGACGATGGGAGCGGGCTCGGGCTCTACGTCTCGCGCGAACTGTGCCGGGCCATGGGTGGCGATCTCGTGCTCGACGCGGCCGCACCCGGCCGCGGGGCGGCGTTCAGCATCTACCTGCCCGGCGAGCCGCCCGAGGAGGGATGACGGACGACGAGCGCGCGCGTCGGGTGACGGTCCCCGAGGAATCGAACGGGCCGGTCCCGCCTGGGAGCCGGCCCTTCGAGCTGTCAGGTCCGGACGAGCCGGACCGCGGGTCAGATCGGCGTCGAGGCCGGCTGGCGAGCGATGGCGGGCTTGACCGTGGGAGCCTTCGGCCCCCGCGCCCAGATGATCCCGCGGGGATCGCCCGCGATGATCGCGGCAGCGGCCGTGCCGAGGATCGGACCCAGCGCGGGCGACAGCCCGGCGAACTGGGCGATCATCGCCCCGGCGTACCACATGGAGTAGAACCAGAGCACAGCGGCGAGGGCGCGCTTTTTCATGGCGAGAGGATCGGCCCGGACGGGCCCGGAACGCCATCGCCTATTCGTACCGCCCGCCGACGGCGACTCGCAAGCTGTCGGCGCGATGACGCACCACGCGCAAGGTCTCGTGTAAGGTGGCCCGCCGAAGATGCCCCGTACTTTCGTCCCGGTCGGAC
>JBPYEM010000094.1:0-2713 GCA_051985205.1 Candidatus Limnocylindrales bacterium
CCGGCGGCCGTCAGGAGGCTCCGACCGGTCGGCGGCGACGACGCTGCCGCGCGGACGAGAGGCCGCGGCATGAAGGCCTGGGGCCGCGACGATCCGGGCAACCCGCGCCGGGCGCGTGAGCGTGACGACAAGCTCCGCGCCATCGAGGAAGCCGGGATCGACCTCGATCCCACCGGCGACCACGGCCACGTGCACGAGGCCGCCGAGCCGCACCAGCATCCCCACGTCCAGAGCGAGCCGGGTGCGCCACCGATCATCGGCATCGTCGGAGCCGGCGCGGTCGGGACCGCGCTCGGAGTCGCGCTCGACCGGGCGGGCTGGTCGATCCACGCCGTTGCGAGCCGCGACGCGACGCGACGCGAGCGCTTCCGTAGCCTCGTGCCCGGCGCCCGAGCCTTCGTCGACGCCACGCCGCTCGTCGAGGAGGTCGAGCTCATCGTCCTCGCCGTTCCGGATGACGCGATCCGCGCCGTCGCGGGCGAGCTCCACATGTACGGCGGCCAGGCGATGGTCCACACGAGCGGCCTGCTCGGTGCGGACGCCCTCGCGCCGGCGATGGCCGCGGGGACGCAGGTCGGCTCGTTCCATCCCCTCGTCGCCTTCGCCGATCTCGAGCGGGCCGTTGCCGCGCTCCACGGCGCGACGATCGCGATCGAGGGCGACGACCAGCTGCTCGATCTTCTCGCCCGGATGGCCGAGGCGATCGGGGCGACGCCCGTCCGCTTGGCGCCGGGCGCGAAGCCGGCCTACCACGCGGCGGCCGTCCTCGCGGCCGGCGGCGTCGACGCCTTGCTGGACGCCATCGTCGAGCTGGGCCGCGTCGCGGGTCTCGACGAGAGCGGCAGCCTGGCGATCTACGGCCCGCTCGTCGAGCAGACCCTCGCCAACGCCCGGACGCTCGGGATCGATGCCGCCCTGACGGGTCCCGCGACGCGCGGCGATCGGGGCACGTTCACCGCCCATCTCCGCGCGATGACGGCCGCCGCGCCCGCGGTCGCGGACCTCTATCGCGCCCTCGCGGAGCGCGAGATCGGCATCGCGGAGCGGCGTGGCGCACTGACACCGGAAGCGGCCCGAGAGCTCCGCCTGGCGCTCGTCCCCACCCTTGCAACGCCGGATTGACGCGGTACCATTGCCGCCCATGGAGCGCAGCATCGCCGCGCGGTACGCGGCCCGTCAGACCGCGCGATTCGTGACCCCATCGGCACGATCCCGGGAGCGGCGATTGGGCCTCCGGGGCGCCGGCTCGTTCCGTCCCGCCAGCGCTCATCTCACCGTCCTCCAGCGGCCCGGCGACGGCATCCTCGCCCAGCTGCGCGGCGACTGGCGTGCCGTTCGAGCCGCCCAGCCACGACCCACCGGCGACGGTCGCCTGCGTCCCCAGGTCCGGTTCCGCTGGTCGGGCTCCGCCGCCTCCGGCTCGACGCGTCGCTCGAGCGCCGCCATGGCGCCGTGGCGCGGCTGAGGACGACGACCGCCACATCCGCCGGCGGCATCGTCGTCCGCTTCGACGACGGGGTTCCCTCGCTCGTCATTGGTGCCCGTCGTCGCGATCGCGACATCCTGACATGGACCCTCCCGAAGGGCACTCCGAACGCCGGCGAGACGCGCGAGCAGACCGCGCTGCGCGAGGTCGGCGAGGAGACGGGACTGGAAGTCCGGATCACGGACGAGCTCGACTCCATCGAATACTGGTTCGTCCAGCGCGGAACGCGGATCCACAAGACGGTGCACTACTTCCTCATGGAGCCAACCGGTGGCGACCTGGCCCGCCACGACCACGAGTTCGACCAGGTCCGCTGGATCTCGTTCGCCGACGCGCCGACGTTCCTGACGTTCGAGACGGAGCGCGCCCTGGTCGCGAAGGCGGCGCAGGTCGTCGACCCGTCGTCGCCGGAACGCGCCCCGTCCGTGCCGCCCGTCGTCGGCGCCCCGCTCGGCGGTCGCTGACGATGTCCGCCGCCTGATGGCCGAGGACCGGACGGCCGTCGCCGACGACACCCCGCTCCACGAGACGCCGCTCCACGAGCGCCACGCCGCGCTGGGCGCGCGGATCATCGACTTCGCCGGCTGGCTGATGCCCGTTCAGTACACCGGGATCCTCGAGGAGCACCGGGCGGTCCGCGAACGGGCCGGTCTGTTCGACCTGTCGCACATGGGCGAGCTTTTCGTCGTCGGACCGGAGGCCGGCGAGGCGCTCGCGGCGGCGCTCGTCACGAATCCTCCGGCGCTCGCCGACGGGCGGGCGCAGTACTCGATGATCGTGGCGGCGGACGGCGGAATCCTCGACGACCTGATCGTCTACCGGCTCGCGCCGGAACGCTATCTCGTCGTGGCCAACGCGAGCAATGCCCAGGTCGTCAGCGATCTGCTCGCGGAGCGCATCCAGCCGTTCAAGGCCGTCCTCGACGATCGCTCCCTCGCCACGGCGCTCGTCGCGATCCAGGGGCCACTCTCGGTCGAGATCCTGCGGCCGCTGACCGACGTCGATCTCGACGGCCTCCGCTACTACGCGATCGCGGAGGGGACGGTCGCCGGCGTGGCCGCGCTCGTCGCCCGAACCGGATACACGGGTGAGGACGGCTTCGAGGTCTTCGTCGACACCGCCAGGGCGGTCGACGTCTGGGACGCCCTCATGGCTGCGGGGCAGGACCGCGGACTCCGGCCGATCGGGCTGGGCGCTCGGGACACGCTCCGTCTCGAGGCGGGCATG
>JBPYEM010000095.1:0-4676 GCA_051985205.1 Candidatus Limnocylindrales bacterium
GTCGATCAGCCCGGGCGTGACCGTGCCGCCGGCCGCGTCGAGGGTCGCGAACCGATCGAGGGGGTAGCCGTCCGCGACGAGCTGCCGTTCCACCTCGGCCCGGCCGCCGACGGCCACGATCGTTCCGTCCCACGAGGCGACGGCCGGATCGGTCGGGCCGGGCCGCCAGGGTGTCGCGCCGGGTGTGTCTGGACTGGTCGAGTCGGCCGCGGCGGCCCGGTGACGGTCGACGGATCCCTGCCCGTCGCCCCGCCGCGGTCCGCCGGCGAGGGTCACGATCTCGCGCGCACCCGTCACGAGCAGCCCGGGCAGGACCGCCTCGTCGCGCCCGCCGGCGATGACCCGGAAGCTCACGACCTCCGCGCGTGGACTGGCGGCCGGGTGCGACTCATGGCGTCACCCCGGAACCGGCCGCTGCCAACCGGAGCTCGAGCGCCATCAGCGGCGTGAAGTCGCGGAGCCGAAGGAAGGCGGCCGCCGCGGCGAGGCGATCCTCCCGGGTGGCAGTCGCCGGTTCGCCGGCGTGATCGGCGACCTCGAGGAACGCCGCGAGTGGCGCGAGCCCGATCAGCTCGGACTCGTAGAGCTCGACGTCGTCGGCGGCCGCCTCGGCGCGGACGGCCTCCCAGACCCGCCACAGCGGCGTCACCCGGAAATCGAGGATGTTCATCGAGACCTGGGCGCGGGTCGGCAGCGGGTCGCCGCGTTCCGGCTCCTCGATCGCGAAGCCGTTGGCCTGGACCTTCGGCAGACCGCCGCCGGATTCGCGGACCCGCCGCGCGATCCGTTTGGCGAGCTCCACGTCGGAGCTGTCCAGGTTGATGTTCCAGGCGATGAGGAACGGCCGCGCACCGACGGCGACGGCGCCGGCCGATGGGTGCATCCGGGTGGGCCCGAAATCCGGCTCGCGGCCGTGCTGGGCGATCTCGACCTTCAGACCCTCGTACTGTCCGCGGCGGACGTCGGCGAGCTTCACCCGATCCGATCGCTGGGCCGCCTCCGCGTAGAGATAGACCGGGAGGTCGAACCGCTGCGCGGCTCGTTCGGCGAAGGCCCGGGCCAGCTCCACCGCCTCGGCCATCGTCGTCTCACCGAGCGGCACGAACGGGATCACGTCCACCGCCCCGATGCGCGGGTGCTCGCCCGCGTGCTCGTCCATGTCGATCTCCCGAACGGCGGCGGCCAGGAGCCGCTCGAGCGCCTCGCTCACGTCCGCCGCCGGTCCGGCCAGCGTGAAGACGGAGCGGTTGTGGCTCGCATCGCTCGTCCGATCGAGGAGATGGACCTCCGGGACGGAGCTGATCGCCGTCGCGAGGCGCTCCACGACGTCGAGGCGGCGGCCCTCGGAGACGTTCGGCACGGACTCGACGAGACGGCTCGCGAGCCGGGTCACGGGAGACGTGGTCATCGCGGGAATCGTGCCACGGTTGGGATGCAGGCCGGGCCCCCTCGTCGCGGCGCCGCGGCGGACGGTTGACTAACGTGTGTTAGATCGTAGACTAACAAGCCCGCGCTTGACCCATCGACCCCCACGCCCGAGGTGCCCGCTTGACCTCGTCGACCGCGCCGCGTCGGACCCTCCTCCGGCACCCCGATTTCCTGAAGCTCTGGACGGCCGAGACCGTCAGCCTCCTCGGCACCCAGGTGACGCTGCTCGCGCTGCCCATCGTCGCGGCGACGGTCCTCAACGTCACGCCGTTCGAGTTCGCCCTCCTGGGCACGATCGAGTTCCTGCCGTTCATCTTCCTGAGCCTGCCGGCCGGGGTGTGGGTCGACCGCCTCCGGCGGCGCCCGATCATGATCGTCGGCGATCTGGGGCGAGCGATCGCGCTGAGCACGATCCCGATCGCGTTCGCGCTGAACGCCCTCACGATCTGGCAGCTCTACGTCGTCGGCTTCGTGAACGGCTGCCTGACCGTCTTCTTCGACGTCGCCTACCAGAGCTACCTGCCATCCGTCGTGGACCGCGACCAGCTCGTCGAGGGCAACTCGAAGCTCGAGATCAGCCGATCGGCGTCACAGCTCGTCGGTCCGGGCATGGCGGGGATCCTGATCGGGATCCTCAAGGCGCCGTTCGCGATCGTCCTCGACGCCGCGAGCTTCCTGTTCAGCGCGCTGTTCGTGTTCGGCATCCGCCGACCGGAGCCGCCGATCGAGCCGCATGACGAGTCGACCGGTCCGCGCCCGTCGATGCGAGCCGAGATCGCGGCGGGGATGCGCTATGTCACCGGCCACCGCTGGTTGCGCTCGATCGCCGCGACGACCGGCACGTCGAACTTCTTCAGCAGCGTCTTCATGGCGATCCTGATCCTCTTCCTCGTCCGCGATCACGGGTTCACGGCGGAGACGATCGGCTTCGCGTTCTCCATCGGTTCGGTCGGCGTGCTGCTCGCGGCGCTCACCGCGAGCTGGATCACGGCTCGGGTGGGCGTGGGCAGGATGCTCGTCCTGACGTCGTTCGGGTTCTCGCTGGCCAACCTTCCCGTCGCGTTCGCCCCGGAGTCCCTGCTGTTCGCGGCCGTCGCGACGAGCATCTTCATCGGCGGCTACTGCGGCGTCGCCTGGAACATCAACCAGGTCAGCCTCCGCCAGGCGATCACGCCGACGCGGATGCAGGGAAAGATGAACGCCACGATGCGGTTCATCGTCTGGGGCACGATGCCGATCGGCTCGATCACCGGCGGCTTCCTCGCATCCGTCGTCGGGCTGCATCCAACGATCGTGATCGGGGCCATCGGCGGCCTGCTCGCCTTCATCCCCGTCGCGCTGTCACCGGTCCGGGAGATCGTGACGATGCCTGCTCCGGTCGGGGATGGCGACGTCGAAGAGCGGTTCGGCGCGACGGCCTGAGGCGAGGCGGTCCGACCAGGATCGCGGACGCCGCCTACTCCAGCATCGGGATCTTCAGCCCACGCTCCCTGGCGACGTCGATCGCGCGCTGATAGCCGGCGTCCACGTGCCGGACCACGCCCATGCCGGGGTCCGTCGTGAGGACCCGTTCCAGCTTCTGCCCGGCGAGCTCCGTGCCGTCGGCGACGGCGACCATTCCCGCGTGCTGGCTGAAGCCGATCCCGACGCCTCCACCATGGTGGATCGACACCCAGGGGGCGCCCGCGGCCGTGTTGACGAGGGCGTTGAGGAGCGGCCAGTCCGCGACGGCGTCCGTGCCATCGGCCATCGCCTCGGTCTCGCGGTTGGGTGAGGCGACAGAGCCCGCGTCGAGGTGGTCCCGGCCGATGACGATCGGGGCCGACACGTCGCCACGCGCGACGAGCTCGTTGAACGCCTGCCCTGCCCTCGCCCGCTCGCCGTAGCCGAGCCAGCAGATCCGGGCCGGGAGCCCCTGGAACGGCACCTTCTCTCTCGCCATCGTCAACCAGCGGGCGAGGCCCGCGTCGCCGGGGAACAGGTCGAGGATCGCCTCGTCCGTCCGGGCGATGTCCGCCGGATCGCCGCTCAGCGCCGCCCACCGGAACGGCCCCCGGCCCTCGCAGAACTGGGGCCGGATGAAGGCCGGCACGAAGCCTGGGTAGTCGAACGCGTTCGCGACGCCCGCCTCCTTCGCCTGCGCCCGGAGGTTGTTGCCGTAGTCGAAGACGACCGCGCCTGCGTCCTTGAACGCGAGCATCGCCCGGACCTGGTCGGCCATGGCCGCCATCGAGCGGCGGACGTACTCGTCGGGTTGGGTCCGGCGGAGGATCTCGGCGTCCTCGAGCGAGATCTCGGCCGGGACGTAGCCGACCAGCGCGTCATGGGCCGATGTCTGGTCCGTGACGGCGTCGAACCGTTCGCCGGCCTTCGCCCAACGCGGCTCGATCTCGGCCGCATTGCCGATGAGGGCGATCGACTCCGCGCGGCCGGCGGACGCCGCCTCCCGCGCCCAGGCAAGCGCCTCCGCCGGGTCGGCCGTCAAGCGGTCGACGTAGCCGATGTCGAGCCGCCGCCGAGCCCGTTGCTCGTCGACCTCGATCGCAACGCAGACGCCCTCGTTCATGGTCACGGCGAGCGGCTGCGCGCCGCCCATCCCGCCGAGCCCCGCGGTGAGGACGACCCGACCCGCGAGCGACCCGCCGAAGTGCTGTCGGGCCAGCGCGGCGAACGTCTCGAAGGTGCCCTGGAGGATCCCCTGGGTCCCGATATAGATCCAGGAGCCGGCCGTCATCTGGCCGTACATCATCAGCCCGCGCCGCTCGAGGTCGCGGAAGACGTCCCAGGTCGCCCACTTGCCAACCAGGTTCGAGTTCGCGATCAGGACCCGAGGCGCCCACTCGTGCGTCCGGAAGACCGCGACGGGCTTGCCCGATTGGACGAGCAGCGTCTCGTCGTCGCCAAGCTGACGGAGCTCGCGGACGATCGCATCGAACGCATCCCACGACCGGGCCGCGCGGCCCGTGCCGCCGTAGACGACGAGCGCATCCGGGTTCTCCGCCACCTCCGGGTCGAGGTTGTTCATCAGCATCCGGAGCGCGGCTTCCTGCGGCCAACCGCGGCAGCTCAGGTCCGGGCCGCGCGGCGCGCGAACCGGTCGCGGACCGCCCCGGGCGATGGGCGCCTCCGTCGTCGTCACGACCGGATCGTACTCGCGGCGGTCACGACGTCGGCATCGCCTGGACGATGCGCTCGCCGAGCCGATCCAGCCCGATGGACGTGAGCGACACGATCACCGCGCCGCCGGA
>JBPYEM010000096.1:0-2709 GCA_051985205.1 Candidatus Limnocylindrales bacterium
CGCGCCGGGAACGCGCCGGTCACGTCAGATTCCCGCGTCACGGGGCCAACGAAGGGATCCGATCCGAATCCACGTCAAATTCCCGCGTCCACGGGGCAAACGAGGGGATCCGACCCGAATCCACGTCAGATTCCCGCGCCCGGGCGCTTCGGCGGGTCGGACCGTCGTTTCGGCGCTGGAGCCGATGGCGTTCGAGCGCGGCCGACCCGTCAGGTCGGCCGAGAAGCGCGGCCAGGGCCGCCGAACTCCCCGCCGCCGGGAATCTGTCGCGAACTGCCTCGATCGGAGTGGATTGCCGTCGTCCGCAGGGAATCTGTCGCGAACTGCCACGATCGGGGTTCGATCGCCGTCGTCCGCAGGGAATCGGTCGCGAACTGCCTCGATCGGCGTCGGTCCTCGTCGTTCGCCGAGAGCTGGCGGTCGAGTCCGAACGAAGAGCGGCGCCGCCACCGCGGCCCGTCCCCCGCGCGGATTCGGACTTAGCGGCGGCCGCCGGTCAGGCGGAGCAGGAACAGGAACAGGTTGATGAAGTCGAGGTAGAGCCGCAGCGCGCCGATCACCGCGGCCTTCTCGACCGACCCGGTGGCCTGGGCCAACCAGCCGGACTGGATCCGCTGAACGTCGTACGCGGTCAGCGCCGTGAAGATCACCACGCCCGCGATCGAGACCAACCACGAGACGCCCGGGCTCCCAAGGAAGAGGTTGACCACGCTCGCGACGATGATCCCGATCAGGCCCATCATCAGGATCCCGCCGAGGCCCGCCAGGCTGCGATGGGTGAGGGCGCCATACGCGGCGGCGCCACCGAACATCGCCGAGGCGCTCAGGAACGCAACGGCCACCGACGCGCCCGTGTATGCCTGGACGATCAGCCCGACGGTGAGCCCGAGGCTCGCGGCGTAGACGAAGAACAGGCCGAGCGCGGCGGTGGCATTCAGCCGGTTGATGCCGGCGGAGATCGCCAGCACGATCCCGAGCTGGGCGAAGATCAGGATCAGGAAGTTCTGCAGGGCGAACGTCGTCAGCGTCTGCGACGACTGGACGACGGTCGCGACGCCCGCGGTGAGCAGAAGCCCCGCGAACATCCAGCCGAAGGCGTGGGTCAGGAATCGCTGACTCGTGTCGACGGTGGTGGTTGCACCGACCTGACGGGCCGGCACCCCGGACGGGTTCTGGATCATCGTGCGCTCCTCGTAGCGGCGACCCGACGACGGTCGGGACGGGATGGCGGCGCCGATCGTGACTCGGCCTGCTCGGCGGCTCGCGCGAGCACCCACAGCAGATCGGCAAGGCGGTTGAGATACGGAAGGACATGCGAACCGGCCACGAGACCGCCGGCCTCGAGCGCGACGGCGCGACGCTCGGCCCGCCGGACGATCGTCCGTGCCAGCTCGATCGCTGCGCTGGTCGGCGTCTCGCCCGGGACGACGAACTCGGTCGGCATCGCGACGTGGCCCTCGGCCTCGCGGAGCATCGTCTCGAGGCCCTCGACCATCGCCGCGTCGACGCGCGAGACGCCCGGCTGTTGCCGGTCGAACGCCGTGGGCTGGGTCGCAAGCTCCGCGGCGGCGACGAACAGCTCGCGCTGGAGCCGGAGGAGGATCGCCGGCAGCTCGCCGAACCCGACGTTCAGCGTGCCGAGCTTCTCCTTGACGCCCAGCTGGGCACGGGCGATCCCGAGGGCCGCGACGGCCTCATCGATCGTGCCGTAGGCCTCGGTCCGGAGGTCGTCCTTGCGGACCCGCTCCCCACCGAACAGCAGGCCGGTCGTGCCGTCGTCACCGCGGCGCGTGGCGACGGCGGAGTCGAAGGGAGCGGAGGGGTCGGCGTTCGTCATGGCGTGCGCCTGAGGCGGCAGGATCAGCGGCGGCGTCGGCGGAGCGGCCGGACCGTCACCACATCAAGCCGGCGTCGCGAGGATCCCAGCGCTCGGCGAGCAGGGTGACCTTCACGTCGTGCTCGACGACGGACTCGGTCATCTCCTTGACCTGCTGGATCATCGACCCGGCGTATGGGCAGAACGGGGTCGTCAGGATCATCTTGATCTCGGTGGAGTCCGTCCCGAGGATGATCTGCTTGATCAGGGCGAGCTCGACGACGTTCATCCCGATCTCCGGGTCCACCACCGCACGCAATGCATCGAGGATCGCGAGCTCCGTCGCCCGGCGCTCCGGATCGAACGCGGGCGTGGCAGGAGCCTCGCCGGCGCCGACGGTCGTGGGGGCGGCAGGATCGGTCGTGGTGTCCGTCATCGTGGTCCGATCCTATCACCGGTCGTTCGAGCGTCCTGAGAGTGAGGCCGGGCGTGCGTGAGCCGCATCCGAAGCGGGGCGGGATCCCGGGTTCAGGCGACGTTCGCGGCGGCGTCCGAGGCGGTGGCGGCGGCGGGCTTGATCACGACGCCGGGGATCCGGTACTGGGCCGGCAACCCCTCGGCTTCGATCTCCGTGTACCCAGGACCGGCGATCGACCCGTCGGGCTCGAAGAAGTCGCCGTAGCGCTCGCGGTGGGCGGCGGCGTACGCGTACGCGGCCGCGATCCCAACGCGCTTCAGCTCCGGATGGTCCTTGATCAGCCGCGGCAGGTCGTAGCCGTTCCCCCGGAGCTCGAGCAGCTGCCGCACGGTCAGCCGGGTGTTGTAGCAGAAGGGCTCGCCGTTCATCACGAGCGGGTCGATCTTGACCCACTTGATCGTCATCGGATCCCCTC